>JBOGYN010000564.1:0-1619 GCA_050696855.1 Solirubrobacteraceae bacterium
CGGGTAATCCACCTGTCGAGGGCCTGGCGGTCGGCGGCGCTGTCGCCCCAGCGCTCGAAGTCGCTCACTGGTCGATCAGCACCGCGACCGGCGCTCCCCACTTGCCTGGCCGCGCGCCGGGTCTGAGCCTGTAGTCCATCCAGTGCCGGCCGCGGCCATCGACCGCCGGCGTGACGGTGTAGTTGCCGCTGCCGAACATCATGGCCGCGGTCTTGCGTTCCGCGGTGGGGATGACGTCGATGGCGCAGCCGCCTTCTTCGACCAGGTCGAAAAGGTTGATGCAGGCAATCGTCTCGTCGCCACGCTTGACGAGCCAGTGCTCGACCACGTCTGGGAACTCCGGGTCGATCTCGAGACGCAGGCTCATGCTCCCCTGGCCTCCTCAGTTGGCCTTATCGTGGCGCGCGATTCGGTCATTGCGGGTTACGTTCACGCGCCGCTTGCATTCAGGGCATTGCGTCCACGGCGTGCGCTTCAGGGCACGGTCAAGCGCGTAAAAGCCGTGCTCTTGGGCTTCGCGGTCACTGGCGGGGCACCGACCCATCAGTCTGGTCACTTGAGCAGGGCGTCTCGCGCGAGCAAGTGCTCGATTAACGAGCTGTAATCCATTCTGCCGTCACCGAGCTGCGCGTCGATCAGAATCTCCGCCAGCCTCCGACGGCTGTTCGGCGCAGATGGCATCAGGCGATCAGCGATGCGCTTCAGCAGGCGCGTGAGTTCACCGACCACGGCTGCCGCCGGTAGGCTGCCGTCTAGTCGCAGCGCCGCCGCGCCTTCACAGAATAGCTTGTAGATCGCCACCGGCACTGGGTCTGTCCACTCGACGGCGTGCTCGTCAGCATCCCCCGTTGCTCCGGAGACGAGGCGGTCGATCTCGGCAGCGATGAGTGCGCCAGCCTTGACGAGGTTGCGAACGGGGTCGCTCCACGTTGGCTTCCACCATTCCTCCGCCCACGGCCAGTCGGCGGGCGGATCCTTCACTGGCGCCAGCGCGAAGCGGGCGTTCGGAGCGGTCGAGGTCGCCGCCGCCCCGATGTAGCAGAGCGCAGCGTCCATGAGTTCGCCCTGATCGTGCTCAGTGTCGTGCTCAGCCGAGAAGCCCTCACGCTCTCGCTGCCGCCAGCGTTCCTGTGCTATTCGCTGCGCGCCATCCTGCTCATTCATTCTCGGCCCACTCCTCGTCGTCGTAGTCATCCCGGGGCATGCTCTCGCTCCAGCCGGGCGCACTCGGGACCGGGCACGAACTCGTTGTCCCCGTCATAGAAGGCGGCGTTGTCGGTATCGACCCTCACGCTCAGCATTGCTTCTCGACCACCTCGGCGTAGGTCCGCAGCCACATCCCCTTGACCATGCCGTCCATGACCGGGAAGCTGCGCCACACGGCGCCGCACTCTGGGCATTGCCAGTCGGGCGCGCCGGGCCGCGCAGGCGCCGGCCGGTCACAGGGATGGGGAGGGGCAGGCATTGGCGACCTTTGCAACTCAGTCACGGCCGTTGCCGCGCGCGCTGGGGACGAACGCTTCTGCGAGATTGGCCTGATCCGATCAAGGTGAAGGTGGTCACGCAGCAGTCGCCTTGCGGACAGACCCCGACCCACGGCAGTCAGGGCAGACGGTTAC
>JBOGYN010000565.1:0-1957 GCA_050696855.1 Solirubrobacteraceae bacterium
GGCACACCAAGCAACTCGGCCGCGAGGCGGGTGAAGCGGTCAAAGGTGGGCTCAGGAGCGGTGTCCAGGATCGTGAGATCTGCAAGCGCCGCGAGACGGGCGCCGTCGGCTCCCGCGACAGGCCGCAAATCGGACGGGTGGCGGATGCGGCGCTGGAAAGCTCCAGAGGCGGACACCGGATCTGGATCGTCTCGACGCACCGGAAGCTGAACGGATGGACAGAAAACGCATTGCTTCGGGGCCCTAGACCCTATGGCGTGGGTCGCTCGTTGCAGGGTTGACCTGCCGGGCTGTGTGGCCGGACGCTCCTCGCGGGGGTTTGTCTGGCCGGAGAACGGCTCCGGCTGACCCCAAGATCATGAGGAGGTCCGGCCATGGCTGGAACGATGACGTGGGCGGGGCTGGATGTCCATGCCCGCACGACGCATGCCGCGGCGATCGACACGATGACCGGGGAGCTGGTGCGCAAGCGCTTCGGGCCGGGAATCGACGAGCCGGTCGCGTGGCTGTTGGGTCTGCCGGGCCCGGTGCGGGCGTGTTATGAGGCGGGGCCGACGGGGTTTGGGCTCTATCGCGCGGCGGTCGCTGAGGGGATCGGGATGCAGGTAATCGCGCCGGGCAAGACGCCGCGTGGGCCGTCTGATCGGGTGAAGACTGATCGCAAGGACGCTGAGCTGCTCGCACGGTTGCTGCTGGCCGGGTCGCTCACTCGGGTGGTGGTTCCCCCGCCGGAGATCGAGGCCGCGCGGGAGATGACCCGCGCTCATGACGCGTGCCGGCGGGATCTGATGAATGCTCGCCATCGCGTCTCGAAGATGCTGTTGCGTCACGGTCAGGTGTATCCGAGCCCGTCGACGTGGACCGCGGCGCACCGTCGTTGGCTCTCGACCCAGCGGTTTGATGAACCGGCGAGCGAGATGGTGTTCGCCGATCTGCTCGCCGCCGTCGATGGTCTGTCGGCGCGCAAGGCGGCGATTGCGCACCGGATCTCTGAGCTGGCGACCGATGAGCGGTGGTGGCCGACCGTCGCCAGGCTCAGAGCGTTCCGTGGGATCGACACGCTCACCGCGTTCTCAATCCATCTCGAGCTCGGTGGTGACTGGCGGCGGTTTGAGCGCCCGACGTCGCTCTCAGCGTGGTTGGGGTTGACGCCCAGCCTGTCGCAGTCCGGCGAGTCATCGCGCCAGGGCCAGATCACTAAGACCGGGTCGATGCTCGCCCGCCGGCTGCTGGTCGAGTCCGCCTGGCACTACGGCAAACCGCCACGACTCGGAGCGACGCTCGCCAACCGGCAGGTCGGGCAACCCGACCACATCCTCGCCATCTCCAACCACGCCCAACAACGACTGCACCATGTCAACCGACGGATGCGCGCCCGCGGCAAACCGCACAACGTGACCGTCGTCGCGTGTGCCCGCGAGCTGACGTGCTTCCTGTGGGCGGCCGCCACCGCCGACTGAGCACCCCCACAGCCTTCCCCTGGTCGGTGGGCCGGGGCGCCGGGCCACAGGCGGCCGGCACGCGCGATTCAACTATGAGCCACACCCATCTGGGCGTGACGCTCGCTCCTAGACAGCGCACCGCCGGCAGCACGAAACCCGGGCCCTGGGGTCACCAAATCCCCGCATATCAGACTGGCAACGCCGAGAACCGAGCCCGGCGTCCCGGCCCACCGACCAACCAACCCACGGCCGCCAAGCGGACGCGATCACCCACGCCCACTTGACAAACCGGACGCCATATCAGTTGCGCAACTTGAGCGCCGAGTCTGCATCTAGACAGATGGATGACGGCCGTAAGTTCGTGAGATCAGGTATGGCGCGGCGACCGCCCGGTCACGGGCTGACCGCTGGCTCACAGCATTGGCGTTATTGACGCCAGTTTCCCGATCAGGGGTCGTTTCAGCTCTCACGCTCAAGCCGTCGCCGAGCGTAGATCCGATCGCTATATCCCTGAT
>JBOGYN010000566.1:0-4380 GCA_050696855.1 Solirubrobacteraceae bacterium
GGCCAGGACCGTCTCGGTCGCCAGATGGGTCGACCAGCCCCGCCAGCTCACGAATAGAACGCGGGGAGCGTCGCGGGGCATCGGTGCCGCCGAATCAGCGAGCCGCCTCAGCTCCGAGAGCTCGAGCGGGTCGAACGGCGCCGGCAGACCGACGCGACGAGCAGCTTCCCGGGTGATTCCCCAGATCTCACGAAGACGCCTCTTCCAGCGTGGATGACCCCAGGCCCAGTCCAGGAGGCGACCGCGCACGTTCAACAAGATCATGTCCGCCCGATCATCCGTGCAAGAGTACCGTCTTGCCGTCCTCCACGATCGGCGGGACGGGGCGGCAAGCGCTCGAGAGCTATACCATCTGGTCCGATGGAGGTCCTTCCCATGACGCCCCTGACCGTCCAATGAACGCACGCGTTTACGGCAACCCCGAGTTTCGCATCGGCGAACGGCATGTTGGGCCTGGCCATGCCTGCTACGTCATCGCCGAGGCCGGCTCGAACCACAACCGCGACCTCGCCACCGCGCTCCGCCTCATCGAGGTGGCCGCAGAGGCGGGGGCCGACGCCGTCAAGTTCCAGACGTACACGGCAGAAGGCATGTACAGCGATCTCGACCCCGCGTGGAGGAAAGTCAAGCAAGCGGAGATTCCCTGGGAGTGGCACCCCCAGCTTGCCCGGCATGCTACGCAACTGGGCATCACCGTCTTCTCCTCCCCCTTCGAAGAGCGCGCGGTCGATGTGTTGGAAGCGGCGGGAACGCCCGCATACAAGATCGCGTCCTATGAGATCAATCACCTGCCGCTGATTCGGTACGCAGCACACACCGGCAAGCCCCTTCTTATCTCGACCGGCATGGCGTCGCTGGGCGACATCGAGCGCGCCCTCGACGCGGCGGCGGACGCGGGCGGGCGCGATCTGCTTCTCATGCATTGCGTGGCCACCGCCCCGCCCAGCTTTGACGAGCTCAACCTCCGCGCGATCGGCACGCTGCGTGATGCCTTCCAGCTGCCCATTGGCTGGTCGGACCACACCCTAGGCCACACAGCCGACGTGGTGGCTGTCTCTCTCGGCGCGTGCGCGGTGGAGAAGCACTTCACCCTCAGCCGTCAGCAGGATGGACCTGACCATCCCTTTGCGCTGGAACCTCACGAGTTGCAGGCCATGGTAGTGGCGATCCGGCAGGCTGAAGCCGCGTTGGGCTCAACTGTAAAACGCATGACCGACGACGCCACCGACGAGTACAGGCGCGGTCGGCGCAGTCTCATGGCAGCACGCGATGTTGCGGCGGGTCGCGTCATTGTCCGTGACGACGTGGCCGTCAAGCGGCCCGGCTCCGGTATCGCCGTCTACCATCTAGACCAGGTCGTCGGCAGCCGCGCGGCGCGCGACCTGGCCCGCGATCAGTCACTTCGATGGGACGATCTGATCCATTGACACGGAACGTGGCCGCTGCTGCCATCAAGGCCGCGGGGGATGGCGACGACGGTACCGGCCTCGGTAAATCCGAAAGATGACTGCACGCGAGTACTGGGCGACCCAGGTACGCGAACACCTTGATGCCCGAGGCCACGTTTTTCGTTACGTTCACGTGCGCCACCCGGGCGCCACCGGCCTGGTGGTCCATTTCAGCGCCTTCTTCGGCGAGTGGGGCGACGCGCGTGCCAACCGAAGGGCATTCCAGGGTCACTTTCACAGGCTCCGGCTGCTTGGCGACGTAGCCAGTCATGACTGGCTGTTCCTGTGCGACGAGTACGGCGCCGATAAGAATGGCACCTACTACACTGGTGAACGTGGGGACTTCTTCGTCGAGCGGGGCATCGGCGACCTGATCGAGCTGATCATGGCCGATTCCGGCTACGCGTGCTCTGCAATGGTCACGATGGGATCATCGATGGGGGCGACAGCCGCTTTGAAATTCGGCCTGATGCTCGACGTCAAGGGAATCGTCGCCGTCAGCCCGCACATCGACCTCGACATCTGCGCCGAGCGGCAGGGGCGATGGCAACACGTCGCCTTCATCTGTCCAGATGGCGATCCGCTGGCCCCTCACAACCATCCGCACACTCGCCAGATTCGGACCCTGATCGACGGCCGGACGGAGGCTGATCCACCTCCCCGATTGTTCATGCAGGCGTGCCGCGACGACGCCGGTGTGTATACCGAGCAGGTCGAGCCGCTGTGCACCGCCTGGAGGCGGGCCGGGGGCATGGTGACCCTCGATGCACGCCGAAAGGGCGGCCATACCAGTGAGTATGCGTCCCGCTCACTCCTGATCGACGCCGTTGACCGCCTGTTCGATGACCACCCTATCGACGTCACGCGCTACCAGCACGCTCGAGCCTTCCGAGGCCACTCCGTTGCTGCCGGCATCCTTCGCAGCGCGCGACCGGCCTTGGGCCGGCTCCTGCGCACCCTCCGCCTGCGCCCACGCCCCGGGGGCGCCCGCGGGGCGTAGGATGCTTGAGCGCCGCATCGCCAGGTCACCTCTGATGGAGAGGCCATGCTGATCCAGGGCTTCGATCCCCGGTACATCAAGATGTGCTACTTCGTGACCCTCGGCGAGCTCGGCTACGGCACCCGTGTGACACTCGCCAACGGGATGACACCTAGCACACCCCTCGCCGACGATCTGCACGTGTCACTCGAGGCATTCGATGGCGATGGACGTCGAATCGGCCGCCTGGACCCCTTCGAAGTGCTGGCTCCGGGCGGCTTCGCCCTTGTCGACGTCGAAGACCACGTTGGCCCGAGCCGCTCGGTGAGAACGGATGGCAAGGACGTCCTGGGCATCTTTCACATGACGCCGGGCCGCTACGTGGGGCAGGCAGCCATCGATATCGAGCTTGGTGCGATCTTCGACCAGGTGGCATTCTCGGATGAATACGTCGAGTACTACTCGCGCGCGTGGTCGGTATCGGCCGGACTCGCCTACCAGTCCTCGCCCATGAACGATCCTCGCTTCGGTGGTACACGCACCACCCTGATGCAGTCGCCCAAGTTGCTGGTCGACGAGGAGACAGACACTCACCTCCTGCTTCTCAACGTCTCGACGTCTCCCGACTACGACTTGGAGATCTCCTTCGATCTCGCCTTCGTCGCTGCGGATGGAGCGCGGGTCGCCAACCATAATGTGCGGATCCCGCCGTACGGCTTTCGCCGTGTGAGCACCCGTGATGTGCTGCGCACCGAGGGCGCCTTCGAACGGTTCGTCGCCGCCGGTAGTCACGGCATGGTGATTGGGTTCTCGGACAAGGGCAGTGTGGTGCCGCTCTCCATAACGCGGAATGACCGTTCCAAGGGCTTGGCTTGTGACCATACCCTGCCGCCGATCTACTACCTGCCCTGGTGGGGCGGAGAGGTGCGCAAGGCCGCCAACCAACGCGTCCGCGCGTTGCTGTTCGACGGCACTAGACCGGTGGCGGGATGAGCGGGGCACGGACCGTCGCGTTGCTGGGGGTCAGAGTTGCCAGGCGTGTGTCCAATCCCGCACGACATCTGCCCCGCCGCGGGTATGCGCACTGCTTCATCGAGGAGGACGGCATTCACAGTCGCCTTCATCTGCACCACTTTTACTCCCTCTTCCTACCCGACCTTGCCGAGCCTGTGGATGCACACATCCGCGTTTTTGGCGCCGACGGGGCGACCCTCGGGAACGTGACTCGCCGGCTGACGCCCTTCAGCTCCCTGACCCTGCCCATGTCCGATGTCCTCTCTGAGCTTGACAAAGTCGCGCGGCTCGGCACGGTTGCCGTGGATTTCGAACCTGGCATCGGCTACGAGCGGCGCCTCATTGAGCTGGGCCCGCAGAGCGCCATAGCGCAGTCCCCGTTCTGGATGGGCTACTACGATGCCGGCGGGAGTGTGGCGTACGTGCATTCCATCGATCAGTATTTCGGGGCGGTGTTCGGCATCGGGCGAATCGCTGGCCTCCCGTACCGAGCGCGCTGGCACCGCGGTGACAGCTGGGCCAGCAAACGGTTGATCGACGCTCAGGCACTGCGCCGCGCAGACGCGTACCTGGTGAACCACAGCACCGCAGCAGGCCGGGCGACTGTGCGTTGGGTCGCTCACCCTGCGGGTGCTGTCGTGAGCGGGCGGACCGCCACCATCCAGCCGCACGGGGTGACCTGCATCTCCGTCACCGCGGAGGACCTGACGCGCGCCGGTGGGCCCGTGGAGAGGCTCCGCCTCGAGACCGACGGTCTTCTGACCCGCAATGGCAAGCCCTACGTCATGGTGCGCTACGGTGACGGACCCTTCAGCGTTCACCACGCCTAGCAGGGTGTTGATTTTCGATCCCTGAGACCCACCCGCTGGTGACTCGGGTGTGCGAGTCTTCGGGTGACGCCGTCAATGAGCCCCGGAGATCCAGCATGCGTGGCAGCAC
>JBOGYN010000567.1:0-2990 GCA_050696855.1 Solirubrobacteraceae bacterium
ACGCAGGGCTCTGACCGGGGACGCTCGCGAGTCTCGCAATTCGCCAAGCTCGCGCATCTCGCCGGCGAGACCATGGGAAACCTCGAAGGTCTGTATCGGCGCAAGGCCGGGAAGACCTCGGGGCGGGTCGGAGACCTGTCAGGCCCTCCAAGCCAGGTGAGATCACAGGGCTCCGTGGACGAGTGCCGGGTAGCACACCGGGTTTGTCGGTTCGGCACTTACTCAGGCGCCGGGCCTTGGTCGGTGCGGCGGAGCGCTCGGCTCCGGGTTGTCGGCTTGAGCGTGATGCTCGACTAGCTGTGTGAGCAGCCGCCGGAGTTCGCGGCGGTCGGCGGCTGACAATGGCGCGATGAGGGCTTCCTGTGCGGCTTCGACCCGCGTGTCGAGGCGTTTCAGCGCCCGGGCTCCGGTGGGAGTCAGTTCGACCAGGTTGCGGCGGCGATCGTGCTGATCGCGGACGCGCGCGACGAAGCCATCCTGTTCCAGGTCGCTGAGCACGGCGTGCATGTCGCTGCGGTCGATCGAGAGGCGCCGTCCGAGGGCCGCTTGGCTTGCGGCTCCCTGTTCGGCAAGGGCGCTCATCACGATGAAGTGCTGCCGGCGAACCCCCTCGGTCGCGAGCGCCCGCGCGACGAGGCCGGCGGCCGTCGCTGAGAGCTGCCCCGCGAGCCAGCTTGGGAGCTCGGCCATTCGGCGGGGCGGGTCGTACTCGGACCGATCGGCTTGGGCACTGGGCACAGCGGGGGAGCATACCTTGGCGTGACCAACGTTGACAAGGCCAACGGTTCGGTGCTACCGTTGGTTCTACCAACGTTGCTACTGCCAATGAAAGAGGAAGGGTTTGATCATGTCCCTGAACGACCAGCTTCAACAGCTGAGCGACCGCCAGGCGGTCACCGAGCTGATCACGCGGCTCGGGATGATGCTCGATGAGAAGCGCTTCGATGAGGCTGGGACGATCCTCGCCGACGACGTCACCGTGCAGACACCGGGCGGCTCGTCACGTGGACCCCGAGCCGTGGTTGCGCAAGCACGCCGCAACCACACGGTGCGTACGCAGCACGTGATCACAGACGTGCTGGTTCAACTGGACGGTGACCGTGCCGAGGCCCGCGCGAATCTGATCGTCACGTTTGTCCCCAACTCCGATCGCCCGGGCGCCGGACTCATCATCGGAGACTCCGAGCAGCCGGAGTCGCGCCTCATGATCGGCGAGCGCTATCGCTTCGGGGCGGCCCGCAGGGAGCCCGGCTGGCGCCTCACGCGGATCGAGGTCGCGCGGCTCTGGAGCACGAACCCGCTGGCCGCGGGTGCGCGGGTGGTGGAGACCAATCGCGACGTGACGGCGGCCGCGTCATAGACATAGCGGCACGGACTCGCGGCTTGGGCGGGAGTACGCGCCCGGTGCTGCCTCACGAACACGACACAGGAGGATCAGATGGGCAAGATCGTAGTCACCGAATTCATCTCGCTGGACGGCGTCGCGGAGGCTCCCGGAGGTCACGAGGAGTACAAGCACGCCGGCTGGACAAACGGGATCAGCAGCGGCGACGAAGGCACCAAGTTCAAGTACGACGAGTTGATGGAAGCCAAGGTCCAGTTGCTGGGACGCGTGACGTACGAGGGCTTCGCCGCGGCCTGGCCGGGGATGATCGAAGCCACGGGAGATTTCGGGCAGAAGATGAACGACATGCCCAAGTACGTCATCTCATCAACACTCGACCGGGTGAAGTGGAACAACACCACCGTGCTCAGCGGCGACCCAATCGACGAGGCGCGCAAACTCAAGCAACAAATCGACGGCGTGATCCTCGTGTCCGGCAGCAGCCAGCTCGTGCACGCGCTGATCGAACATGACCTCGTCGACGAGCTACGACTGATGGTCCACCCCGTCCTGCTGGGCTCAGGCAGACGCCTGTTCGGAGAGACCAACGACCTCAAACGCCTCCGACTGGTCGACTCGCGGGTCATGGGCGAAGTCGCCCTGCTCGTCTACGAGGCCGCCGCGTAGCCCACAACACACCGGCGAGCGCCCTCGAACACCTGCTCCCGTCGAGCACAGCCACAGGTGCGATGTCGCGCTCGGAAGCCACTTCCGATCTAGAACCGCCAAGCCCTGGCCGGCAGACGACGACTCTGGGGTGGCTGGCGTTCGCGATGCTGATCATCTCACTGGACCAGTACATCGTCGTGGTGGCGCTGCCCGAGAGCGGGCGTGGGCTCGGCTACTCCGCGCATACGCTGCAAGCGGTCATCAGCGCCTACGCCGTCGCGTCCGCCGGTTTCCTGTTGCTCGGGGGTCGCGCCTCCGGCCTGCTCGGACGCCGGCGAGTCCTCGTCTCGGGCCTCGCGCTCTACGCGGACGGGTCCCTCGCCGCAAGACACGGGGGGTGATCGGTACCGAGTTCTTGGCGACGACACGACGCCCTCGGGAGCGGTCGCGATGTTCGACCTGCACGGCGGGCTGATCCTCGCGCTTTACCCCCCACCGAGCTGGCGAGAACATCGAACTTCAGTATCGGCCACCTGGTCTCCAACAAGGACCAACACGACGCGCTCCCCGCACAGGCACGGGCAGCCGGCGCGACCCACACGCAGAAAGCACGCAACCGCCCATGGGGCATTTATGCCGGCTACTTCCGCGACCCAGACGGACACCCGTGGGAGATCATCTGGAACCCCGAACGCGTCCCGCAGACCTCCATGACCTGGGCCGTCCCCCGGGCCCAAAGCAGGTCGCCCGCGAGACCCCGGGTCGTGTCCCTGCTGCTCGCCAATCTCGGGTCTCGCGAGCATTCGATCCGCGTCGAAGGCGATAGTGCGGTTTCGGGTGGATCGGCGTGCGCGGAGGGTCGCCGTTGCGATAAGCGATGGCCGGCGAGAGACGCGGGTCCCGCGCGAAGCTGGTACGTGTTTGTTCTCGGCTGGATGGTTGTCGCGACGCGAGAGCGGGTCGCGCGCTGTGTCCCACGACTGCAGCAGATAGGGTC
>JBOGYN010000568.1:0-7033 GCA_050696855.1 Solirubrobacteraceae bacterium
GCAGTGGCCAGGTAGCGCTGCTGCCGTTCGTCCCGTCGGCGGCGACCTCGATCCAGCGCCAGCAGGGCTTCGAGCAGGAGCTCAAGAAGTATCCGGGCCTCAAGCTGGCGGCCGTGCGCTATGACCAGAGTGACATCAGCACGGCGCTCTCGGACACAGAGAACATCCTCACCTCGCATCCCAACCTGAAGGGGATCTTTGCCGCCAACGAGCCCGGGGTGATCGGGGCGGCCCACGCACTGATCGAGCGCGGGCTGGTCGGCAAGGTCAAGATCATCGGCTTCGACAACGCGCCCGACGAGGTGACCGCGCTCAGCCAGGGGCAGGTTCAGGCGCTGATCGTTCAGAACCCGTTCCAGATCGGTTACCAGGGTGTCGCGGAGGTCTCGAGCCTGCTCAACCACCACTCGGTCCCGCATTCGGTGGACACAGGTTCGATCGTCGTCACCAAGGCCAATATGAACCAGCCGGCGGTGCACAAGCTGCTTGTGCCGCCGACCGCGAAGTGACGGCCGCGGTCCGGAATCTCAACCCCCCGGGGGCGGCAACGCCACCCCCGGGGCCGAGCCTCTAGGGAGGAAGCAATGCGTAGCAGTCCGGTTGGGCTGGTGATGATCGATGACGAGCGCCCGCATGTGCACAACCGCACCGAGGAGGAGAACGGCCGCGTCCTGGCGCGCTGGGCCGAGGTAATCGGTGGCGACGCCGCAGGTGTCCGTGGGGACGCCCCGGAGGTCGTCGTCGGGCGCGAGACGGTCAAGTCAGTCGCGGGCGCCCACCAGATTGGCGAGGAGCTGCGCCGGGCGGGCTGCCGCTCGCTGGTCCTCTGCTTCAACGTCTGGAACTTCCCCTATCTGGTCTGGCCGCTCGTCAACACGGTCGGACGGGAGCTTCCGATCCTCTCGCTGTCCAACAACAACGGGAAGTTCCCCGGCAACGTCGGGCTCCTCGCCACCGACGGCGCGCTCCGCCAGGCCGGGCTGCGCACCCACCGGATCGTCGGCGGCGCCGAGGATCCCGACACGCGCGCCGCGGTTCAATCCTGGCTGCGGGCCGCGCAGGCCACGACCCTGATCCACACCGACGTCTTCGGTCTCTACGGGGGCCATTCAATGGGAATGGAGACCGGGTTCTTCCATCTCGTCCCGACGAGCAAGTCACTGGGCACCTCGGCGTATCAGATCGATCAGCTGTGGGTCGCAGAGCGGATGCAACAGGTCGACCGGGCCGCGGTCCAGACCGGGCGCGCGTGGCTGGAAGAGCTCCTGGGCGATCGCCTGCGCTACGACGGCGAGATGCTGACGCCCGAGCGGCTTGAGACCCAGCTGCGCCTGTACCTCGCGGTCGACGAGCTCAACGCCGAGAACGGCTTTGCCTACTGCGGGATCAAGGGCCAGCGGGAGCTGAGCGAATACGTCTGCACGGCCGACGTCGCCGAGATGCTGCTCAACGACCCCTACGACTGGCGCGGGCCCAAAGAGCCGACCGTCTGCGCCACCGAGGCCGACGCGTTCGGGGCGATCACGATGCAGCTGCTCAAGTATGTCTCCGGTGGCCTGCCCAGCCTGTTCATGGACGTGCGCCTCTACCACCGTGAGCTCGACCTCTGGGACCTGTGCAACTCCGGCCAGCACGCCAGCTGGTACGCGACCCGGTCAGACGATCCGGCTGCCAACTTCGCCCGCATCACTTTTCATCCCGCGTTGTCTCTCTACTTCAAGGCGGGGGGCGCCTCGGTGGAGTTCGATGCCGCTCCCGGGCCGCTCACCTTCGCGCGACTGGGACTGTGGGACGACCGGCCCTATCTGGTCATCGTCCCCGGGGAGGTGGTCGACCTCCCGGCGACCACACGCCGAGAACTCAATGCCCAGACCGACCCGACCTGGCCCCACGTCCATGCGCGGCTGGGGTGCTCACCGGAGGAGATGTTCCGCGTGTTTCCCTGCAACCACATCCACGCCACTCCGGGCGATCAGGTGGCGCCGCTCGTCCAAGTGGCGGAGATGTGCGGGATCGACGCGATCATCCTCGGAACCGCGGCCGAGCACCAGCCGGTCTGGGAACGCGTCGCGTGACGTTGGCCGGCTGAGTCGCTAGTCCAGGGCTAGTCCAGGGTTCACCACTCCTGGCCGGCCACCTGCCTGGTGGCGACGTTGAGCCGGTTCCACACGTTGATGCTCGCGATCGCCATCACGAGCACCCCGAGCCCCTGCTCGTCGGAGTGGGGCGCCGCCTCCTCCCAGTCCTCGTCGGGCACCGGGTCCGCCCGGTCGCTGAGCCTCGTCACGGCCTCAGTCAGCGCCAACGCGGCGCGTTCGGCCTCGTCAAAGTACGGCGCGTCCCGCCAGGCCGCAACGGCGTACAGCCGTTCGTCGGTCTCGCCGAGCTTCTTGGCGAGGCGGGGGTGTTGCACGGCGCAAACACCGCAGCCGTTGATCTGGCTGGCGCGCAGGTTTATCAGCTCGAGCGTCTTGGCGGGGACTCCGCCGTGTCGCACAGCCTTGCCGAGCGCCTGCAGGGCGGCCATCGCGTCGGGCACGACGAACGCCGGGTTGCCGATGCGGGCTTGAAGGGTCATGGCTTGCATGGGGTCTCCTTGGTCGGTTAAGACGTTGACCCCGCAGCGGACGCAAACGTGACTGACGGACGCACTATCGCGGTCTCACCAGGCGGTCATCATCGCCGCCGTGTAGCCGCGCTGGAGACGAGCTCCCTGGCGCTTTCCTTCTTCGTCGGGCTCGCTAAATCGCTAGAGATGGCTGCCGCGAAAGCAGCGCGGGCGCCTCTACTTTTTCCGTCCGCTGACCGCGGTCTTGAAAGTCGCACCCGCCGTGAACTTCGGCGCCTTGGACGCCCTGATCTTCACCGGCTGGCCGGTCTGCGGGTTACGGCCAGTGCGAGCCCCACGCTTGACCACGGAAAACTTTCCAAACCCGGTCAACGCAACTTCATCGCCTTTCTTCAGCGTCTTCTGGACCGTATTGACCAAAGACGCGACCGCCCGTGCAGAGTCCGCGCGGCTCAGTCCGCTGTCCTTCGCGACCGCGTCGATCAACTGTGTCTTGTTCATGTGCTCTCCTCGAATAGCGAACGGGCATTGAACACTACGGACAAACGCTCGGACGCGGCGATGGCAAGTCGCCCGTGCCCGATCAGCACCACCCCTGCGATGCGATCGAGCGCCGCTCGCACGTGCGGGCGCGAGAACAGAGCGGCCGCCCGCGCCGCAGCCAGCATATCCACACAACCACACGAGAGCGATAGGTCACCAACGCCCCTCCCAGGGCAAGGAACGGGACGAGCGTCAGCGCCAGCTAGGATCGATCGCTTGCGCGCCGCAATCTGATTGCTAGCATGTTGCGACATGAGGATTCTGTATTTGCGAAACGTGCCTGATGCGGTTGTAGAGCGTTTGGAGCGTCTCGCCGCAGTGGACGGAACCTCCGTGAGTGCGCTCGCTGTCCGCGAACTCGCGGACGTCTCACGCCGCGCGGACAACCCTGGGCTGCTCGGAGCCCTGCCCGACCGGCACGTCAAACCAGCTGCGGTCGTCGCCGGCCTGGCGGAGGATCGCGCCGCGCGGTGATCGTCGTCGACGCGTCAGCAGCGCTGTGCGCGCTGCTCAACGCCGGAGCCGCACGCGACGCGCTCGGCTCAGAGCAACTGCACGTGCCGCACCTGATCGACCCAGAGATCGCCAGCGGATTGCGCCGCACAGTCAGGTCCGACGCGCTGACGGCGCAGGAAGGATGGACGCTCCTTGACGCCTGGCGCCATCTGGGCGTGGCCCGCCATCCCGTGCTCTCACTCCTTGAGCGGATCTGGGAGCTCCGCGGGAACGTCTCTGCCTACGACGCCTCGTATGTCGCCCTGGCCGAGCTGCTCCACTGCGCGCTGCTGACCGCCGACGGTCGCCTCGGCCGCGCGCCCGGGCTGCGCTGTGCGGTGACCGTCGTACCGGACTGAGCGCCTCACGTCAACGTCGCCCGCCGCCCTGGCGGCGGACGGGCCACTCAGAATGAACGTCGGCATTGTCAGAGCACGTCCGCTGCGGGCCGGATGCCACAACGGCGGCGACGATGGCGAGACCGGGACTCGAACCCGGGACACCACGATTTTCAGTCGTGTGCTCTACCAACTGAGCTATCTCGCCGTGGGCGCGCGATCCTAGCGAGTGAGGGGGGCCTGGGCTCGACCAGGTCTTGATGGTTGAGAACGACCTCGCTGGTTCCCGGTTGCGACCTGGTGCCTGGATGCGTCAAAATCCCTAATTCGGGTAGATCAGCCGCTGACCGGCGGGAGCAACTAGGGAGGATCTCGTGCGTCTTGGTATGGCTGTTGCAGTGCTAGCAGTGATGGGGGGCCTCGCCCCGGCGGCCGGCGCCGCAAGCTTCTCCAGCCCCGTGAAGCTCACGGGCGCGGCCGGAGGCGAGCCAAGCATCGTCACCAACCCGCTCGGGGACGTGTTTGTCTCGGGACCGCAGGGGATCCCCAGCGGCGCCAACGGGACCGCGGGAGTTGGCTTCTGGGCGTCGCATAACGACGGCACCAGCTTCGGCCCCGCCAAGCTGATCGGATCCGACACCGGTGGCGGCGACAGCGACCTCCTCGTCTCCAAGGGCGCCCTCTACGTCGCCGATCTCGAGGCCAGCACGGCGCAGATCTGCAAGAGCACCGATCGCGGAAACACGTTCAACGGGATCGGTCCCTCGCCGGACCCCAACCACTGCACGACCACCAACGGCGGCCAAGCGGGCCCCTCGGACGATCGCGAGTGGCTCACGGCCGCGCCTGACGGCACGCTCTACCTCACTTACCACGAGTTCGTCAGCGCTCAGCCGGTGGCCTTTCGCAGCGACAACGCCGGTGGCGACACCTTCTCCAACGCCTGCGGCTCGCTGGTAACCGACCCGACGATCGAGGCCAACGTGCCGACCGACGTCACCGGCGGGACGCTGGTCTCCAAGCCCGTCACCGACAGCAAGGGAAACCTCTACGTCCTGTTCTCGACCAGCACCCAGCACGAGAATGCCCTGGCTGCGGCCCAGGGGGCGCCGAGCGGGACCTTCAGTCAGCTCTACCTCGCCGTATCCCACGACAAGTGCAAGAGCTTCACCAACTACACGGTGTTCGACGGTGAGAAGCAGAACGGCGAGAACACGGTGCAGTTCGGGAACATCTTCAACGACCTGGCCATCGACGGCGCCGACAACCTGTACGTCGTAGGGGCGGGCTATGTCGGCCACACGCCGTTCGCCAAAACGGCCAACGTCTACGCGTTGCATTCCTCCGACAACGGTCAGCATTGGTCAGCGCCGACCCAGGTCGGCGCTTCAAACGCTGCCCACATGCTGCCCGCGGCCACCGGCGGCCCGATCGCCGGGCAACTGTCGATCGGCTACTTCCAGACGGTGAACGGCGTCACTGATCCAAACAGCACCACCGGGAAGTGGACTTACGCGACCGCCCAGTCGAGCGACGCAAATTCGAGCGCCCCGGACTTCTCCTACAGCGATGTGAATCCGGGCGTCGTGTACCACAACGGAGATGTCTGTAACCAGGGAATCCTGTGCGGCTCGACCCCCGGCGGACCAAGTGACCGCTCACTGCTTGACTTCACCGCCGTTGCGACCGACACGCAGGGCTGCCCGGTCTTCACGTTCGCGGGCAACCCGACCGGCTCGCCCGGCAACAACAACTCGACTAACACGTTCAACTACGTTTCGAGGCAGACCAGCGACTGCTTTCCGACGCCGTCCGGCGGGACGGGCTCGGGGCCAGGCGGCGCGACCGGGCCGGGGTCAGGTGGCTCGGGATCGCACGGGGGCAATCAGCGATGCCCGCGTCCTACCGGGCGGCTCGCCGGCCGGACGCTCGGTTCGCTCGCGCTCGGCGTGACGCGCAGCCGCGCCCGCCGCCTGCTCCCCCGCTTCAAGCGGACGCGAAACAACTTCGACAACTTCTGCCTGCGGGGACGCTGGGGAATTCGCGCCGGGTATCCCTCGGGGCAGCTGCTGCGATCGTTGCCGCGGCACGCGCGGAAGCCGAGCACGGGCCGGATCGTGATCGCGCTGACCGCGAACCGTTACTACGCGCTGGACGGAGTTCGGCCGGGCGCCCGCGTCGCCGCGGTCAGGCGCAGGCTGAAGCTCGGACGGCCCTTCCACGTCGGCCTGAACTACTGGTACATCGTCCCCGGGCGCGCCGCCGTCGGCGTTTTGAAGGTCCGCCACGGCCGCGTTCAGGAGGTGGGGATCGCCTCTAAATTCCTGGCCAGGGGACGCGCAGCGCAGCACCGATTGATCCGGAGCTTCAACGACGCTTAGAAACGGCCTTGGGCCCTGCGGGGCGAGGTGGGGCGGGCTCGGCCTAGGTCATGCGGCGCAACAGCTCGAGCGCTCCGCGCTTGGAGAGCGGCTCGTTGAGGTTCCCGCACTTCGGTGACTGGACGCAGGACGGACACCCGTCCTGGCAGGGGCACTCGTCGATTAGCCGCTGCGCGTCGCCGACCAGGCGCTCGAACTCGTGATAGCCCCGTCGGGTGATCCCTACCCCGCCCGGGTGTCCTTCGTGGATGAAGATCGTCGGCCCACCCGTCTGGGGGTGGGCGTTGGTCGAAAGACCCCCGATGTCCCAGCGGTCGCACATGGCGATCAGGGGCAGAACGGCGATCTGGCCGTGCTCGAGGGCATGCAGCGACCCGAGCAACTGGGCGGACGGGAACGGCTCACTGTCAATCAGCTCGTCCAGCTCGTACCAGAGTGCCTGGGTGGAGAACTCGGTCGTAGGCAGGTCCAGGGTCTGGAAGTCGATCACCTGATGGTCGGAGAGGGCCTTGCGTTGATATCCGAGGACGACCTCGGAGTACACGACCGACCCAAAGGACAGCGTCACGCCAGCTATTTCGCGGCGTTGCACCAGGCGCTCGACGTAGGTCATGCTGTCGCGCTTGGTCTGCGTGAAGTAGTCGCCGTCGAACGGCTCGAGCAGCGCCCGGCGACTACTCAGGTCGAGCTCCAGGACGGCGTAGGAG
>JBOGYN010000569.1:0-5137 GCA_050696855.1 Solirubrobacteraceae bacterium
GCCGGACGCTGGCCGCCGCCGGGCCCCGGGCCTGATTAGGGCCAGCGCGGCCATCGTACAGGCCGCGTAGTAGCCCAGCGAGACCGGCAGCCCGAGCAGCGACGCTCCGGCCGCCCCCGGGAAGGCCATCACCGACAGCGTGTGCGAGGTGAAGGCCTGGCGGCGTAGGACCACGTACCAGCCGGCCACTGCCGCCAGCACGGCGACGATCGTCCCCGCCTCCAGGGCGCTGACCATGAACGGGAACTGAACCAGTTCGCGCACATCGGTGATCAGGTCGGGCTGGAGGCTCGGGTTCACGGGACGGGGCTCATCCGTGCTCGTGACGGTCGCCGTGGTGATGGGGTGCCTCGGGGGTTCCCACCACGACCAGTCGTCCGTCGGTGGTCTGCAGGACCTCGATCGGGGCGCCGTAGAGCTCTGAGAGCCGCGGCCCACTGATCACTTCGCGGACCGACCCGGCCAGGGCCCGGCCCTGAGCCAGGTACACGACCCGATCGAGGTGGGGGAGCAGGGGGTTGACGTCGTGGGCGACCAGCAGCACGGCCGTGTTCTCGGCACTCGCCAGGTCGCGGACGAGGCCCGCGACCGAAGCCTGGTTGGGGAGGTCGAGACTGTCCAGGGGTTCGTCGAGGATCAGCAGGGCCGGCCGGCGGACGAGCGCGGCCGCGATCAGCAGACGCTGCTGCTCGCCGCCGGAGAGCTCGCCGATCGGGCGCTCGGCGTAGGCCTCGGCGCCGACCCGGGCGATCACCTCGCGGACGCGCTCGCGCTCGGCGTGACGGCGACCCCGGGCCTTGGCCGTGACGGTCAGGGGCAGTCCCCAGCGGGCACCGTCGAGCCCGAGTCCGACCAGGTCGATCCCGCGAATCCGCGTGCCGGCATCGAAGCCATGGCGCTGGGGGAGGTAACCGGTGAGCGCGCGCGCCGCGCGGGGCGCCGCGCCCAGCACGCGGACCGACCCCGCCGAAATGGGAATGAGTCCAAGAATCATTCTCATCAGGGTCGACTTGCCGGCACCGTTGGGACCCAGCACGGCCACGAATTCGCCGCGGGCCACGCTCAGGGACACGTCGGAGAGGATCGGCCGGCCGGCGATCGCGACCTCGACCCCGGTGAGCTGCACCGCCGGCTGGTCGGTGGCGCGCGCGGCGGCGGGGGCCGGGCTGATCGCGTCGGTCATCGTCCCGTCACCCGGTGCAGGGCCGAGGCCAGGGCGGCGAGCTGACGCGTTTGCCACTGCTCGAAGCTGGCGCCGGCCGGGCTCAGCGTCTCGGTGACGGTCACGATCGGGATGCCCGCGGCTCGGGCGAATCCGTCGAGCCGCTGGACCTCGGGGGTCAGATTCTGGCGGTTGACGATCCACACCCGGACCCCCCGGGCGGTGATCTGGCGCTCCGTGGCGGCGGTGTCGGCCGCGGTGACCTCGGTGCCCTCGGTGACCGCGCGCATGAAGCCCCGCGGAGTCAGCAAGCGCAGGCCAAGGGCGGGGGCCTGGAGCGCGAAGATGCTCTCCGAGGCGCCGATCGCGACGCCCGCGTAGCGGCGGCGAATGGCGGCGATGAGCGCGTGGTAACGGGCCAGCGAACCGGTCTGCCAGGCGCGCAGCCGCTGCGCGTAATAGTCCGCGTGCCCGGGGTCCAGGCGACCGAAGGCCGCGGCCAGCGACCCCGCCACGCGCTCGACGTCGGCCGGGTCATACCAGCGATGCGGGTTGTCTCCCGGGTGCAGTCTCAGCAGCGTGCCGACGTTGAGCACCGTGCGGGCGTCGGCGGGATTGGCAGCGAGCAACCGCGATGCCCACGGGTCATAGCCGACGCCGTTGACCACGGCCAGCCGGGCCTCGGCCAGCGTGCGGGCATCGGCGGCCGTGGGCTCGTAGGCGTGGGGATCTTGCGCCGGGCTGGAGATGATGCTGGTGACCGTGGCCCGGCGGCCGCCGAGCTGGCGAGCGATGCTGCCCCAGAAGTTCTCGGCCGCGACCACGCGCACGCCGCGCACGCTCGCCGAAGCCGGCAGCTCGCCGCACCCGCCGACCGAGATGGCAAGCAACGCCAGCGCCGCCGCCCAGAGAAAAACGCGAGTCATCGGCACCAACCTACCACCAAAATGAGATTGATTCCTATTCCCATTCCCAGCCCGAGCGGTGTAAGCTGAGCGAGATGTTCGAGTGGGTTGATTACGTCCACAGCGTGCTGGCCGTGGCCGGCCTCAAGCGCGGGGCCGCACGGGACCGGATCATCGATGTCCTGGCCGACCAGCGCTGCGCTCTGACCGCGATCGAGATCGAGGACATCCTCCGCAACCACGGCGAGGCCACCGCCCGGGCCAGTATCTACCGCGTGCTGGACCTCCTGGTCGAACACGGCCTGGTGGAGCGCGTGGTCGTCGACCCCGGGGAGGCCCGGTTTGAGCCCGTGGACCCCGGCGGCCGGCACCATCACCATCTCATCTGCGGTCAATGCGGGCGGCTGGAGCCGTTCGACGACCCCGGCCTCGAGCGCGCGATCACGCGGCTCTCAGACCGGCTCGGCGCGCGCGTCGAGACCCACGAAGTGCTCCTGCGCGGCGCCTGCTCGCGCTGTAACTGATCACCAGGCGTCGATGTTCGGGCGGCGCTTGCCGGGCCATTCCCACCACGGGGAGCCCGGAGGCTCGAACAGGCTGTCGATCCAGCGCGGGCTGTCGGCGGGATCGATCACGTCGTCGATCTCGAAGTAGGAGGCCATGCTGATCCCGCGGCCGCGCTGGTAGGCGGCGGCGACGGTGGCGTCGAACATCCGAGCGCGCTCCTGGGGATCCTCGATCGCCTCCAGCTCGCGCCGCATCCCGAGCTTGACCGCCCCCTCCAGGCCCATGGCGCCGAACTCCGAGGTCGGCCAGCCGATCGTGAACAGCGGCGCCTTGAAGCCGCCCGCGGCCATCGCCTGGGCGCCGAGGCCGTAGCCCTTGCGCAGCACGATCGTCCCCGTCGGCACCTCGAGGTTGGCCCCGGTCACGAACATCCGCGAGAAATGACGCACGGTCGCGGTGCGTTCGGCCTCGGGGCCGACCATGAAGCCCGGTGTGTCACAGAGGAACAGCAGCGGCAGCCCGAAGCCGTCACAGAGCTGCATGAAGCGCGTGGCCTTATCGGCCCCGGCGGCGTCGATCGCGCCGCCGAGATGAGTCGGGTCGTTGGCGATCACGCCGAACGGCCGTCCTTGATGGCGGGCCAGCGCGGTCACCATCCCGGGCGCGAAGCCGCGGCGCAGCTCGAGCGTCTCGCCGCATAGCGCGTCGAGCACGTTGCGGATGTCATAGACCCGCTTGCGGTTGGCGGGAATCAGGTCGCGCAGGCCCGCCGGGTCGCGCGGCTCGGCGGCCGGCGCGCTCGGCGGCGTGCGGGCGAAGAAACTCAGGTAGCGTCGGGCGGCGGCGACCGCGGCGGCATCGTCGGCGACCCTCAGGTCGACCACTCCGTTGGCGTCCTGGACGTCGATCGGCCCCACCTCATGGGGCGCGAAGACGCCGAGGCCGCCGCCCTCGATCATCGCCGGCCCGCCCATCCCGATGCTCGAGTCCTCGCTGGCGATGACCACGTCACAGCAGCCCAGCAGTGCGGCGTTGCCGGCAAAGCAATTGCCGGAGGCGATCCCGACCAGCGGCACGAGGCCGCTGAGACGGGCGAAGAGGTGGAAGGCCCGGCAGTCCAGGCCGGCCACGATCGGCATGTCCACGTCCCCGGGCCGGCCGCCGCCCCCCTCGGCGAAAAGCACCACCGGCAACCGGCGACGCTGCGCGACCTCGAACAGCCGGTCCTTCTTCTGGTGGTTGCGCATGCCCTGGGTGCCGGCCAAGACCATGTAGTCGTAGGACATCGCCACCACCGGATCGCCGGCGATCGTTCCGGTGCCGCCGACCAAGCCGTCGGCGGGAGTGCGGGTGATGAGCTCTTCGCGCGAGCGGCGCTGCTCCTGGGCGGCGAACATGAGCGGGCCGTACTCGAGAAACGAGTCGGGATCGAGCAGATCGGCCAGGTTCTCCCGCGCCGTGCGCCGCGAGTTCTCGTGGCGCTTGGCCACCGCGTCGGGGCGGGCGGCGTCGAGGCCGAGCTCGTGGCGGTGACGGACCTGCTCGAGGTCGTCGCGTTCTGCTTGCTGCGCTGCCGCGACCGCGATTGGCGCCCCGTTGTGCTGCGCGGGGGCGAGGGTGACCAACAGCTGACCCTCGGTGACCGTGTCGCCGATAGCGACCGCGACGCTCTCCACGACGCCGTCCTGCTCGGCGACGATCTCGTGCTCCATCTTCATCGCCTCGAGGATTACCACCGGGGTGCCGGCGTGGACGGCGTCCTCTGGGGCGTTGGGCACGGACACGACCGTGCCCGAGAACGGCGCGCGTAGCTCGGGCACGGGTCAGGCCCGGGTGGGCTGGTGCTCGATCGCGCCCAGCAGGTCGGCGGGTGCGACGTTGTCAGAGGCGTCCCGCGCGCGCTGCTCCAGGAGCACGCGATCCCCGGGCGCGACCACGAGGGCGGCGCCGAGCTGGGCGGGATGGCCGATCGTCTTGCCCTGGCGCACCCGGCGTCCGAACACGGTCGTGAAGGCGCGCAGCACGACCCGGGGGCCGAACAGCCCGGTCATGCCGGCCATCTGGGCGCCGATCGCCTTGTAGCTGGTGCGGTGCTTGTCGACCAGCACGGTCAGCTCGAGCTCGAACCGACGACGGAAGTGAGCCGCATCGGCCGGGGTCGCCTGGCCGATCAGTACCACGTCGGCGCCGGCGGCCAGGAACTGCTCCCGAGCGGCCTGCAACTGCAGGGCGTGAGCGCGGCAATAGATTCAGCCATAGTGGCGCAGCCAGACGAGCGCCACCGGCCGCTCCCGCCAGAGATCGCCGAGACGGACGTCTCGGCCGTCCTGATCGGGCAGGACCAGATCGGCGATGCGCTGGGCCGCGTTCACGCGCCGAAGTCTACGGATGCTCGATACTCCAGCGCGATGCCCGAGCTTCTCTGGGAACCCTCTGCGGAACGGATCGAGCGCGCCACGCTGACGCGGTATATGGCGTGTCTCGAGCGCGAACGGGGGCTGGAGTTCGAGGACTACGAGGCGCTGTTGGAATGGTCGGTGAGCGATCTGGACGGGTTCTGGAG
>JBOGYN010000570.1:0-4170 GCA_050696855.1 Solirubrobacteraceae bacterium
GTCTCGGCGGAAGTGAAGGGAGCGGATCTGCTCCTTGGTCCTGCCGATAAGGTCGCCCTTATGGGCATTTGCCCATAAGGGCGATCATGGGACCTTCGAGCCTATGTCCGCTGAATTGAGAAGTCCCCGCATAGAGCGATATCGACGCTTGGGCTGGGGTACATAATCTGAGCGGGTCGGCCGAGATCGTCTCCGACGTGTTGATCACGAAGGAGGCGGTGGAGATGGCTGATGTGCTGACGGTTGAGGTGTCGGGCCCGCTTGGGCCGTTTGCTGCGGGGTTCGTCGAGGACATGCGACGGCAGGGCTTCGGCTCGGTGGCGGTGCGCAAGCACCTGGGCCTGGTGGCGGGGTTGAGTGGCTGGTTGGCAAGTGAGGAACTGGCTGCGCCTGGCTTATCGTCGGAGGTCGCCGAGCGATTCTGCGCGGCACGGCGGGCGAATGGCCACACGTAGCTGCTGACCGTCAAGGCACTCGATCCGCTGCTGGGGTATCTGCGCGGGTTGGGTGTCGCGCCGCCTGCGAGTCCGCCGGTATGCGCGGGGCCGGTCGAGGAGTTGCTGGCGCGCTTCCGGGGGTATCTGGAGCGGGAGCGTGGCCTGGTCCCGGCGGCTGCCCGCGGCTATGTCGACAAGGTCCGTCCGTTCGTGGTGCGGTTTGATGCTCCGGACGGACTTGAGCTCTGGCGGGTGGACGTGACGCAGGTGCGCGGGTTCGTGGTGGACGTCTGTCCGCGCCTTGGGCGGCGCTCGGCGCAGCTGACGGTGGTGGCGCTGCGGTCGCTGCTGCGGTTCTTGCATCTCGAAGGGGTGATCGAGCGGTCGCTGGCCGGCGCGGTGCCTTCAGTCTTCGCGCCGCGCTTGTCGGAGTTGCCGAAGCGGCTGGAGGCCGGGCAGGTCGACGCCCTCCTTGCGTCGTGCGACACCGCGACCGTCATCGGCGTCAGGGACTTGGCGATCTTGACGGTGCTGGCCCGGCTGGGGCTGCGCGCTGCGGAGGTCGCCGGGTTGTCGCTGAACGACGTCGATTGGCACGCCGGCGAACTGGTCGTCTGCGGCAAAGGAGCACGGTCTGAACGACTGCCGCTGCCGCACGATGTCGGGGAGGCGATCGTCGGATACCTGCGTCACGGACGGCCCGGAAGCGCACAGGACCGCGCCGTGTTCGTTCGGGTTCGCGCGCCTCACCGTCGGCTCTCGCCCGGTGGGGTCACCTACGTTGTGGAGGCGGCGGCGCTCAGAGCCGGCCTTGGGCAGATTCATGCCCATCGACTGAGGCACACCGCGGCGTCGGAGATGCTGCGTGCCGGCGCGACGCTATCGGAGGTTGGGCAGGTGCTCCGTCACCGCCACGCGAGGAGCACCACGATCTACGCGAAGGTCGATCGGGAAGCGCTCAGGCAGATCGCGCGGCCGTGGCCAGGAGCGATCCGATGAGGTCCCTGCGCGAATCAATGGCTGAGTACCTGGCCGTCCGTCGAGCGCTCGGCTATCGGCTCGAGCGCACCGAACTGCTCTTGCGGCAGTTCCTCGATCATCTCGACGCAACGGGCGTCGATCAGATTACCGTTGAGCGGGCGGTCGCGTGGGCGACGCTCCCCGGGCGCGGGGAGCACTGGCACGCGATGCGACTGGGCGCTGTCCGGGGATTCGCTCGCTACCTCCACGAGGTCGACCCGCAGGTTGAGGTGCCGCCGGCCGACGTGCTGCCTGACCGATCACGCCGCGCGGTCCCCTACCTCTATACCGACGAGCAGATCGTGGCGCTGATGGCAGTGACGAGCACGCTACGGACTGCGCACAAGTCAGCGACGTTCCGGACACTGTTCGGCCTGGTGTTCGTCACCGGCATGCGGATCGGCGAGGCGATCGCGCTGGACCGCGCCGACTTCGACGCCGACCTCGGCACGCTCATCATCCGGCACGGAAAGTTCGGGAAATCCCGCGAGCTGCCGCTGCACCCAACCACGACCGGCGCGGTGACGCTCTACCTGTGTCGCCGGGATCGCCCGCGACCGGCTGGACCGACCGAGGCGCTGCTGATCTCGACCGCCGGCACGAGGCTGTTGATGGCCGACGTGCAGACCGCATTTCGGACGTTGCGCGCCCGCGCGGGCATCCTGCCCCGTTCGGCTGCGTGTCGGCCGAGGCTTCATGACTGCCGCCACAGTTTTAGCGTTGGCACGCTGCTGGACGCATACCGCGCCGGCGGCGATCCCGTCCCGAGCATCGCAGCGTTGTCCACCTACCTCGGTCATGTGGATCCCGGCAAGACGTACTGGTATTTGGAGGCCGCACCCGAGCTGATGGCGCTCGTCGGCGAGCGGCTGGAACGGCATCTCGGAGCAGGGCGATGAGCGCGCTCGCACCATCTCTGCAGGCATGGTTCACCGACCGGTTGATCCGCGAGCGGGGCGCCAGCCCGCACACGATCGCGTCCTACCGCGACACGATCCGACTGTTGCTGACCTACGCCTCCGAAACGCTCGGCGTCGAGCCGTCAAAGCTGGATCTCGATCAGCTCGACGCGCCACTGATCGGCGCGTTCCTCGACCACCTCGAAACCCACCGCGGATGCGGCGCCCGGACTCGGAATACTCGCCTGGCGGCGATCCGCACCTTCTACCGGTACTGCATGCTGCGTCACCCCGAGCACGCCGCGACCATCGAGCGGGTCCTGCAGATCGGGCCCAAACGCCACGAGCGAGCGTTGGTCACATATCTCACCGAGCCTGAACTCGCCGCGCTGATCGACTCCCCAGATCGGTCGAGATGGACGGGTCGTCGTGACCACGCGATCATCATCCTGCTGGGTCAGACCGGCCTGCGAGCCTCAGAGCTGACCGGTCTTCTCTGCGGCGATATCCACCTGGGCACCGGCGCGCACACGACGACCATCGGCAAGGGCCGGAAGCAGAGGATCACGCCGCTGACCAGACAGACCGCGGCAGTGCTCCGCGAGTGGCTCGCCGAACGTGGCGGATCGCCGACCGATCCGGTGTTCCCGACCAGCACCGGCAAGCCGCTCACCCGCAAAGCGCTCGCCCGCCGGATCGCCAAACACGCCGCCTACGCCGCCGAGCGCTGCCGGTCGCTGGCTGTCAAGACGATCACGCCGCATGTCCTACGCCACACCGCGGCCATGCGGCTGCTGCACGCCGGTGTTGACACGACCGTGATCGCGTTATGGCTGGGACATGAACAGGTCGAGACCACGCAGGTGTACCTCCATGCCGACCTCGCAATCAAAGAGCGAGCGTTGGCCCGGACCACGCCGTTGGACAGCAAGCCCGGCCGTTACCGCCCGCCAGACGCGCTCCTCGGATTCCTCGACGGACTGTGACTACCTCGCTCCCGACGCGTTCCGCATCGCGCGGCTTCGGGGTCGGGAACTGGCGCCTTGTGCCTCTGGCGGAACTCGGGACTCTTGGCCTCACGCCCGGCGAGCCCTGCCTTCACGTTCAGACGGGTATCCGCCGCGGCGGCGCGTGACTGCCTGTGTCCCGGAAGCAGCCGCGCTGAGGTTGTCCGGGGCGGCCGCGAGACTGCTCGTGTCGGCGGAGAGCGGCAGCGCCGGCGAGAGTGCTGCTCGGGCGACTAAGCGGCAGTGCCCGGCATCGGGCACCATGGGCGATATGGCTGAATCGTCGATCCACATGCTGCGCGTCTGGCATGCGACACAGCTCAGCGACAGGTTGGACACCGCCACGGGGTCGGTACGCGAAGTCACCCCCGGCGATGTCCAGACGCTGGGGAAACTGTTCTGGGAAGCATTTGGTCAAGGCGGCGTCGACGGGTTCGACGACGCTCTCGCCGCCGAAGCCGAGGCTCGCGATACCCTTGCCGGCAAGTGGGGACCTGTGGTCTGGGAAGCCAGCTTGCTCGCTCTGATCCAGGGCGAACCGGCAGCGGCATCGATCGTCGTCTTCGACGACGCGCACGAGATGCGGCCGCTTCTCGCGTTTCTGGTCACCAATCCCGACCACCAGCGGCGCGGCATCGGTTCACAACTCGTCCACGAGACGATCATCAGGCTGAATGGTCGCGAAATCTGCGAGTTGCACCTCGCTGTCGATCGCGACAATCCCGCGCGATTCCTCTATGAGCGACTGGGATTCGCCCAAGCTTGAACGCCGGCAGCCTCGACAGCCGCCGCCGGTCTACGCAGGAG
>JBOGYN010000571.1:0-2124 GCA_050696855.1 Solirubrobacteraceae bacterium
GTATTGGCGAGCGCGGCGGATGATGTCCTCGCGGTGATCACTGTATGGAGTCCGTACACGGCTCAGGACGAACACCGCCCTGCTCGAGCCCGGCGCTTATACCGCATGAGGTGATCGGTGTACGGCGCGCTGACGTGAATGATCGGCCTGCGTGCAGGAGCGCCTGGCGACTGCATCGACAAGGGCGGCCGGAGCGTGTCAAATGGTCTGTGTACGGGAGGTGCCTGAGAGCCTGAAGTGACTGATGTGACTTCGGGCGGAAGGAGTGCCAAGCATGTGCGCAGCAATGATTACCGATCTGGAGCCGGAGTTGGCGGCGCAGATCTCGCAGCAGGCGCCGTCCTGGGCGTGCCAGCAGGCGCGGCCAGGTACGGCCGCCGAGCTGGCCGACGAGCTGGTCGACGAGGCGTGGCTGGACCGGCTGATCGCCTCGGCCGACGCCGGCGAGCTACGGCTGACCGGGCAGGGCGGGTTCTTGCCCGAGCTGATCAAGCGGGTCCTCGAGCGTGGCCTGGAGGTCGAACGGGCCGATCACCTCGGCTATGAGCGGGGCGACCCGGCCGGGCGCGGAGCGCCGAACTCGCGCAACGGCACCACGCCGAAGACGATGCTGAGCGAGGCCGGCCCGATCGGCCTGGACGTGCCGCGGGATCGGGCCGGGACCTTTGAGCCGCGGCTGGTGCCCAAGGGGAGCCGGCGGCTGTCCGGCGGCCTCGACGACATGATCATCAGCCTGTATGCGGGCGGGATGACGGTGCGCGACATCGAGCATCACCTGGCCCGCACGCTGGGCGTCGAGGTCTCCCGGCAGACCATCTCCACGATCACCGACGCAGTCCTGGAGGAAGTCAAGGCCTGGCAGACCCGCCCGCTGGATCCGGTCTACCCGATCATCTACATCGACGCGCTGGTGGTGAAGGTCCGCGACGGTGCGCACGTGGCCAACAAGGCTGCGCACATCGTGATCGGGGTGGACACCGACGGCATCAAGCACGTGCTGGGCATCTGGGTACAGACCAGCGAGGGCGCGAAGTTCTGGCTGCAGGTGCTCACCGAGCTGCGCAACCGTGGGGTGCGTGACGTGCTCATCGCCTGCTGCGACGGCCTGGAAGGCCTGCCCGAGGCGATCGAGACCGTCTGGCCGCGCACGATCACCCAGACCTGCGTGGTGCACCTGATTCGGGCGGCGTTGCGCTACGTGTCCTACGCCGACCGCAAGGCCGTCGCCGCGGCGCTGCGGATCGTCTACACCGCCGCCACCGAGGACGCCGCGCTGAGCGCGTTGGCCGCCTTCAGCGACAGCGAACTGGGCCGCCGCTACCCCGGCGCGGTCGGCGTGTGGGAACGAGCCTGGGAGCGGTTCACCCCGTTCCTGGCCTTCCCACCGGAAGTCAGGAAGATCATCTACACGACGAACGCGATCGAGAGCCTGAACTACCAACTCCGCAAGATCATCAAGAATCGAGGTCACTTCCCCAACGACGACGCGGTGACCAAGCTGCTCTGGCTGGCCATCTGCGACATCGAGGACAAGCGAGCCCGCGCCCGAGAAAAGGACCGCGGCAAACCGGCCAACAAGCGCACCGCCGCCGGCCGGCTCGTCGAAGGCCAAGTCGTCACCGGCTGGAAACAAGCCCTCAACGCGCTCACCATCGCCTACCCCGGCCGACTTCCCGAAGGAGCGAACTGACATGCCCGACCAGCACACACAGCACGCCGTGCGCGCGCCCTGGGTACTGCTCGACGAACACTGCGTCGCGCAGGCCGCCGACCTGCTCGAACGACTCACCGACTGGCTCACCACCTGCCGCACCAGCGCCTCGGCCCGTCACGCCACCATGGCCATGAGCCTGGGCGAGACCGACGACCCGATCAGCATCGCCAGCTGGGCCGACGCACTGGCCGCACGGCTACGCCAGCGCATCGACGACAGCCAACTCTGACCCACCAACAAGATCAACAAGGAGCACGTCCATACACAGAAGACTTGACAAGCTCACGGCGCCAGCGCCTACGTGCCCGCTGTCATCGAGCACGCCACCCGACGGATCCCGATCCTCCGCGTGAGCGCCCATCCCAACAATGCCCGGGTGACCCAGATGGGCCCGAACCTGCCCATGGACC
>JBOGYN010000572.1:0-2119 GCA_050696855.1 Solirubrobacteraceae bacterium
AAGTATCCCTTGCTCAGGTAGGCACTTTCATGTTTTAGCCGCTTCGACTCGCGCGACCGAGTGAAAGATCCGGGCTAGGCACCGTCTCCGAGCCGACAGCTCGGCATCTCCCCCACCCGACAAGTCCCGCATCCAGCGGCACCCTCTCACCGCTTGCGTCGGCGGATGGTACGGATTTGCTCAAAGTGTCTGGCGGCGTCAGTAGGCCCGCATCGAAGTGGATGGAGCGATGTCCGGCGGCGGGATAGGCGCTGCTGGAGATGAAGACTCCGAAGCCCACGACTGAAGACGACGAACTCGGCGCCCAGACCACGCGGTCGTAGAGGTGACCCATGGGCAACGCCAGGGCAGTTGGAAGCCACGGCTGGGTCAGTGGTGGTGGCCCTGGCGGCCGAGCGTCTCCACGGGGGTCGCGCCGGGGCGGGTCCACTGCGGCACGGGCCGGCTGGTCGGGCCCCAGGTGGCTACGCCCTCGGCGTCCGAGCGCCAGTACCAGCAGATCGGCGAGCCGTGACCGCCCACCGGCGAGCCGGCCGCAGCGGCCTCGGGCCAGCCCTCGGGGTTGTCCTCCCACCCCTCGCGGCGGCCGTAGGGCGTCATGTCGAGCAGGCCCAGGGACCCGTTGACCGGCTCGTTGCCCCGGCCGGTCGTGGAGTAGGTGAGGAACACGCGGTCGCCATCGCGCAGGAAACAGACGATGTGCCCCATCTCTCCGCCGACCGGCGCCTCCACGCCCCGCACCGAGTACCAGGGCTGGGTGTAACCCATGAAATCGACGTAGCGAGCCACCTCGTCCCATGGGCCCGAGGTCAGGAAGGCGAACGAGACGCCCCGGGCGTTGAGGTAGACGGCGTCCTTCGCGTGCCAGGCCGTGGTGGTGCAGCCCTCGCACTGCCCCTGGTGCGGCGCGCCGTCGTACCACATGTGCTTGTAGACCACGAGCTCGTCGCGACCCTGGAACAGGTCGAGGAACGGGACCGGGCCGGCAACGCCGGTGACCTCGACCGCGCCGTCGAGCTCGACCATCGGCAGCCGCCGCCGGGCCGCGGCGATCGCGTCGCCCTCACGGGTGTGCGCCTTCTCACGGACCAGCAGCTCCTGGCGCGCTGCCCGCCAGGTGGCCAGGTCGGCCACTGGCGGCTTGCCGGGAAGGCGGCTGCTCGCGTTGCCGGACATGGTCGTCATGGTGTCCTCCGCCGTCTCGTCTCGGGCGCTCGCGGGCTCCCTTGGGGAGCCTGTGGGTTGAGACGGCTCACAGTACCGAGACTCATCGATCCGAGCTGTTGGAACCAGGGAGCAAGCCTGCGCACACTGAGTGTGCTATTCTGCACAGGTGCGTGCAGTTGTCGACAGCTCGAGTTGGATCTCACTTGCACGCGCTGGACTCCTCGGAATCCTTCATACCGTTGCAGTCGAAGTGGTCCTGCTGGACGTCGTTCACGCCGAGATCGTGGACGAAGGGCGCCGCGGAGGCTACCCGGACGCAACCGCATTGTCGGCTGCGGTTGCCGGCGTGGCCCAGCGGCCGACCGCTGGGAGGGCGCCAATCGACGCGCGGGTTCTGGATGCCGCTCAGACCATCGGATTGCTGATCGCGAACGACTTGGCGCTCGGACGCAGAGCCCGCTCGCTCGGCATTGCCTGGATCAGGACCGCTGATCTGATCATCCTCGCCGTCAAGAACAGATCGATGCCGGCCGACGAAGGCATTGAAGGATTGAGCGCACTCGAAGCCAGCGGACGGATCACGCGCGAGCTCGCCGAGGCGTACCGGGAGCAGCTCCGATGAGGAGAGCCGTCAGGGTGAACACCACACTCGATGACGATCTCTTGGAACGCATAGACACGTTCGCAAGCCAACGGCGCGAGGACAGATCGACCGCCATCCGGCAACTCGTGGACATTGCCCTGCGCGAACTGTCGAAGCGCGACGCTCTCGATGCCTACCGGAAGGGGCGGGTCACGCTCCGTGAGTTCGCGAGCGTCCTGAACATCGGTATCTGGGCGGCCCATGACCTCCTTCTCGCTGAGGGTGTGGCCGTTGCCCAGGGCAGCCCGACGGAGACGAGTGCGGCCGTCCAGACGCTCCTCAGCGCCACCGCTGGTGGCAAGCGGCCGC
>JBOGYN010000573.1:0-1821 GCA_050696855.1 Solirubrobacteraceae bacterium
CCTGCAGGCGGACGGCTGGCGGCTGCGGCACTCTCTGCCCTGGCAGGGCCGGGGAGACATCGACTCTGTGGCGATCGCCCCCACCGGCGTGGCGGTCGCGATCGAGATCAAGACCAGGAGCTACGACGTGCGCCACCTCGCCCGTGTCCATGAGCAGGCGGTCTGGCTTTCCCGCCGTCGGCGGAGGTGGTGCCGACACGGCGCGCTGGCGGTTTTGTGCCTCGTCCGAGTACGGGGGATGCAGCGCGTCGAGGACGATGTCCTCGTCGTCTCAATCGATCGCCTGATGCCGGGCGTGCGAAGTGCTGCGGGCGCAGTCCTTCCGCCCTTACGATCCGGCCGGTGACGGCCCCTTGGCCGACCCTATGGTCTCAGGCCAGCGCCAGGACGCTCGACGCAGCTCAAGTGACTGGTCTACTCCGGACCCGACGAAGTACCAGCGGTGCATTGGGAGGTCGGGAGCTCGATCTGCAGGGGCTCGGGTCGGGCACTGCTGAGAGGGACCGCATCGTGAGCCGGCGCGATGCTCCTGGTTCATGAGCAGGGCGGTGGGTGCAAAGAGCGTGCTCTCGCCCCATGTCGATGATCCTGAGCCACCCGATAGCGACAATCAGGACGTCGCACTGTGCGTTGGAGTGCATGTCCATGCCGTCGCCCAACCGCTGCAGAGCAACGTCGCGTTGAGGTCCTTGTGTTTGCTGTGCCTCACGACGGCGTGAGCGGGTCCCCCGGTTGCGTTCTTGATAACCAACGTGTCAGCTCGTCACGCCTCGCCCGGGTGGCGAGAGTTCAGTCGGTTGGCAGTGCGCAGGCGATCGCCGAGCGCTTGGAGCTCGGGCTCGGGGAGGGTCGTCTCGATGAGCGGGAAGAGCTCGCGTTCCTCGAATCGGACGTGCTCGCCGAGCCGTGCGCCGAGGTCGTGCAGCAGGCGGAGCGGCGGCGCGGCTGCGAGCCGGGCGGCGTCGCGACGGATCAGCATGTGGTCGATGAGCATGCGGATGATCGCGGGGTGCCCGGGCTCGCCATGTTCGGCGTAGGCTGGGAGTAGCAGCTCTTCCTCAAGACGGAAGTGAAGCTGCTCCTCGGCATTCCAGTGGTCAAGAAACGCTCGGCACACCTCCCCGGCAGTGTCGGCATTCGCGCGGCTCAGTCGCTGTGCGATCACGAGCGCGTGATGGTGATCGCGCGAGAGCGAGGCGAGGGCCGGGTGGCGTTTCATGTTGTGGGACGGATCGGGCGCGCGGCGCTGATCGCGAGGATGCCGACGCGGGTGGCGAGCAGGCACACGATCGCTGCCAGGACCGCGCCGGCGGGTGTGGCGAGGGGGCCGAGTCCGGGGGCATCCGAGAGCGCGAGGCCACCCACCCCGAGTCCGGCAAATGCGGTCAGCCCCCGATCCAGGGCTGGGGGGGGAGCGGGTGTTGCGCGGGCAAGGCTTCGAACGCGCGTGAGGATGGCGAGCAGGTGAAGTAGGGAGCCGGCGACGGTCAGCCCGATCCATCCGACGAGCAGCAGCGCGGCGAGTGCCGATCGCGCCGGACCGACGAACGGGGCTTCGCCGCCCGCGATCAGGGTTACCGTCAAAGCGAGGAGCAGGCCGGCCGGCAGGAATGTCTGGGCGAGCGCGATCAGGCGGGCGGGGAGGGCGAGCGTCGCAGTCGCGCCATGCAGGCTGGCGAGCAGATTGAGCTCCAGCAGGCCCGCGGCGAGCAGGAGAGCAACCCATCCCGCCGCGATCACGGCGTCGGCGTCGATCGCCGCGCCGAGCGCGAGCGCGCCGACGCCGAGCAGCCACAGGGTGAACGTCGGTCCCTGCAGTCG
>JBOGYN010000574.1:0-1856 GCA_050696855.1 Solirubrobacteraceae bacterium
ACCGTTACCACTCTGTAACGGCGCCGCGTTAGCTACACGCCCAGCGAGCGGCCGATGATCTCCTTCATGATCTCGGTGGTGCCGCCGTAGATCCGGGTCACCCGGGCGTCGACGAAGGCGCGCGCGATCGGATATTCGAGCATGTAGCCGTAGCCCCCGTGCAACTGGACGCAGCGGTCGATCACCCGGCCCTGGAGCTCAGTCGTCCACCACTTGGCCATCGCCGCGTCCTCGGCGGACAACTGGTCGTCATTGAGGGCCAGCACGGCCTGATCGCAGAAGGCGGTGGCCAGCTCGACCTCAGTGGCCATCTCGGCCAGCGCGAAGCGCGAGTTCTGAAACGACCCCACGGCTTGCCCGAAGGCCCGGCGCTCCTTGACGTATTCGAGGGTCGCGCGCAGCGCCCCGCGGGCCGCGGCGACGCCGGCGATGGCGATGCTGAGGCGCTCCTGAGCGAGATTGGCGGTCATATAGCGAAAGCCCAGACCTTCCTCGCCGAGCCGGTTGCAGACGGGCACCCGGACATCGGCAAAGAACAGCTCGGCCGTGTCCTGAGCGTGCATGCCCACCTTCTCGAGGTTGCGTCCACGGACCAGGCCGTCCATACCGCGCTCGAGGATCAGCAGTGAGATCCCCTTGTGGCGCTCGGACGGATCGGTCTTGACCGCGGTGATGACCAGATCGGCGTTGATGCCGTTGGTGATGAACGTCTTGGAGCCGTTGACCACGTACTCGTCGCCGTCGCGGGCCGCGGTGGTACGAAGGCCGGCGAGGTCGGAGCCCATCTCGGGCTCGGTCATGGCCACGGCCGTGATCAGCGAGCCGTCGGCGATCCCGGGCAGCCAGCGCTGCTTCTGCTCGTCGTTGGCCAGATCGGTGAAGTAGGGCAGGCAGATGTCGTTGTGCAGCGTGAGTCCCAGCCCGCTGCCGGCATCGCCGGCGAGGCCGATCTCCTCCCCGACGATCTGGTTGAAGCGGAAGTCCTCCACGCCGGCGCCGCCGTACTCCTCGGGGACCTGCATGGCCAGCATCCCCTTGGCGGCGGCCTGGGCGAACAGCTCGCGGGGAACGATCCCCGCGCGTTCCCAATCGGCGTGGTGAGGCGTGATCTCTTCGGCCACGAAGCGGCCCACCGATTCGCGGTAGTCGACGTGTTCGGAGGCAAACAGGGCGCGACGCATGGGTGCCTAGCGAGGGGCCCCGGCGGCGACGTCAAGCTGCATCGGCATGCTCTCCTGGACCTGGCATGCCGGTGAATCTAGTGGTCAGCCGACCAGCGCGCCAGTCGCGCGGATCCCCCTCCAGACGCCGCCCGAGAGGTGTGCGCCGAGGTAATCGGTTGCCCCGGGCGTTGGCTCGGCGGAATAGCGGTAAAGCGGGTGCCCAGCGTAGGTGACCTGACTCCTGCCGTTGACATGGGTTGTCCCCAGCAGCGAACGCTTGACGCCCGGACCGGCGGTCGGCGTGCCGTGCGTGCTGACGATCGGCCAGACGCTGGCACAGCTGCGGACCGGGGCACAGCGATCGACGTTGCGGCTGTCCTTGGAGAACGCGAACAGGACGAGGCCGGAACCGTCGGTGAGCAGCTTGCCCCGGTTGGTGGCGCGCGCTTGGATCCGGATCCCGGCCGCGGCCGGGATCGCCGGCGGGGTGCTGGGCATGGCAAACATCCGTACCTCCTGGGGGTCGGCCCGACCCCGATTGGGCGCGAGCACATTGGCGTTCATCGCTCCAGACGCCGACCGGGCCGACTCCTTCCTGAATCGCCCACAGCCGGGAGCGAGTCCGTAGCATTGACAGGCGCAGTGCCGCGCCTTGACCCGACTTCGCTTGGTCAGCACCTCGATGCGCTCTAC
>JBOGYN010000575.1:0-2449 GCA_050696855.1 Solirubrobacteraceae bacterium
GTCTCCTCCACCGACGGTCGCGAGAAGCTCTCCCTGGGCCTCAAGGCGATGCGCGTCCTCGGCATCGCCGCCCCCCACGGCCCGGCCTCAGAGCCCGGCGCCGCGGGTGGCCGGGTCCCGCGGTAGATCAGCTTCCCCGGGTCACCCCCATGGCGCCGCCGTGACCACCTCTCGCCCGGCCCGCCGATCACCTGCAAAATGCGCAAACCTTGACGGCCGGCGCCGAGTTTTTCCTGTCGCGCACGCTGGACCCCAACTTTGCGCAAATCTCGACACGCCCGGCCAAGATTTGCACGCTATGCATGCTCGTCTGCGAGCGCGCACTGCACCGCGGTGGCCATCAGCTCGCCGGCCACCGCCAGTGCCTCGGTGCTTCGTGACGCCCGCGCGAGCACGAACGCCCCCTCCAGCGCGCAGATCATCGCCATGACCAGCTCGCGCGCTCGCGGCGCCGGTAGCCCGGCGGCCGTGAAGCGCGGCAACCCGGCGGCGATCCAGCTCTCGAACACGTCGGCGCACGCGATCCGCATCGCCTCGCTGTTGCTCGAGACCTCGAGTGCGACGGTGGCGATCGGGCACGCGTCCTCGTAGTCGGTCTCACCAAGGTGCTCGGCGGCGCCGGCGAAGAACGCTCGCACGGCGCTGACCAGGTCCGGTGCGGGGTCAAAGACGGCCGGGATCAGCAGCTCATAGAGCGCGCCCGAAACGCGGATCGCCTCGGCGCCGAGCTCCTCCTTGCCGCCCGGGAAGTGGTGGTAGAGCGAGCCGAACGGCGCCTGAGCCTCGGTCACGATCTGCTTGATCCCGGTGGCGGCGTAGCCCTGGCGGCGCATCAGCTCGGCGCTGGCGTCGACGATCCGCTCTCTGGTCGTGGTCATGACTTTGCCTCTCCGGTCTCGGGCTGGACGCGTTTGAGTCCCGCCGTTATGCTAGTCGCTAGAGCGATCAATCTAGTGGAGGTGCCGGGCATGTTCTCGTGGCTTGCCAAGCGGCTGATCTCGTACAACATGGCCCGGGCTCGCGCCGGGGACATCGAGCCCACGCTGCGGATGGACGCCGCTGACGTGAGCTTCCGCTTCCCGGGTGAGAACTCGTGGGCCGGCGAGTTCCAGGGCAAGGCCCAGGTTCGCCAGTGGCTCCAACGGTTCGCGGCCGTCGGCCTCCAGATCTTTGCGGATGAGGTGGTGATGGCCGGCTGGCCCTGGCGCTCCACGGTCTGCATCCGCGGCACCGACCACCTCAAGGACGAAAGCGGCGAGACGGTCTACGAGAACCGCTACGTGATCTGGGGTCACCTGCGCTGGGGCAGGCTCACCGACTACGAGGTCTATGAGGACACCGAGAAGTCGCGCGCGCTCGATGGCTGGCTCGCTGAGCACCGCCCCGGGACGCTCCCGGCCTGAGCTAACCGGAGCCGCCCGCAGCGGTCGACAACCCAGGCTGCTGGGTAGGATCGCGGGCGATGCCGATCGCGGTCATCACCGGATCCGGAATCTATGCGCTGCCCGGCTTTGCCCACGCGGACGTGGTCACCCAGCAGACTCCGTTCGGTGCCGTGGAGGTGTCCCGGGGCGAGTTCGCTGGTGTCGAGCTGCTGCACGTCTCGCGCCACGGCCCCGGACACGCCCGGCTCTCCAGCCACGTCAACTACCGCGGCAACCTGTGGGCGCTGCGGGAGCTCGGCGCCACGGGGGTGATCGGCTGCACCGCGTGCGGCGCGGTCGACGCCAATCTCGAGCTGGGGTCGTTGATCGTGTTCGACGACCTGCACTTCATCGCCAACCGGCTCCCGGATGGCTCGCTGTGCACGTTTTACACCGAACCGGGTGACCCGTCGCGCGGCCACTGGATCCTGCACGGCGGTCCCTATTCGGATGTCCTCCGGGCGGCGTTGCTGGCCGGCGCCGCCGAGTCCGGCCACGGCGCACGCGACGGTGGCGTCTACGGCCACGTCGACGGGCCCCGCTTCAACACGCCGGCCGAGATCTCCCAGCTGGCGGCGTGCGGCGTGGTCGCGGTGAGTCAGACCGGGGGGCCGGAGACCACGTTGTGCGGTGAGCTCGAGCTGCCCTTCGCGCTGATCGGCTTCGTGACCGACTACGCCAACGAGGTCGTGCCCGGCGAGCCGACACCGGTGGCCACCTTGGGCGAGCTGATGGGGCGCAGCCCGGCCGTGTTCGCCGACGTGCTGGCCGGGGCCGTGCCCCGCCTCGAGCGCGGGACCGCGACCGCGGCCGGGACGATGTTCCGCTTCGAGCAGGCCTGAGCGCCGGGTGCCCGGCGCGCTGCAGCGGCCAGCGGTGCTGGTCATGCCCCGCGCCGCCGCCGGGCCCGAGGAGCTCGACGCCCGCTTGGGTGCCGACCGGGCCGCCGCGGTGCGCCGGTTGCTGCACGGGCGGGCGGTGGCCTGGGCCGAGACTGTCGCACCCGGTGCGGTCCGGACGGCAGG
>JBOGYN010000576.1:0-2791 GCA_050696855.1 Solirubrobacteraceae bacterium
CCAACGCACAGGCCGGTCGCCAATGCGCTCTGGAGCGGTTGGCTGAGCTCGATCTCCGACGTTGCCTCGCTCACTCCGCCCCGCGACCTGTCCGGGCGCCGCCGGCGCGCCTGCGCCAACTACGCGGGCCCGAGCGCGGCATCCACCTGCAGAGGTGAACCCCCGCGGATGACGTCCCGCTCGATGATCGGGCCGGCGTCAAGCTCTTTGGTGACGTAGTGGGCGGTAGCGCCGATCAACTTCATCCCTCGTTTGCTTGGCTTGCCCGTAAGGCCGGCTCCGGCGAACGCGGGCGGGAGGTCGTCATCGGACGGCGAGTCGATCGAGCATCTGAGCTCGCCACCGCTCGGTATGTGCGAGTTCGTTGAAGGTGTAGAAGTGAAAGCCGAGCACCGTAGATCGGGGGTCGGCGATCGTGGTGGCGAGGTCGTGTAGGAGCCGGTGGGGTCGGAATTGGCGCGTGAGAAGCCGTGTGACCCAGGAGCCGTGTGCCCGGAGGAAGCGGGTTGATTCCTGGATTCCGATCTGGAGCGAGATCCGGGCGAGCTTTGGGTAGTCGATGACGCCCGGCAGTCCGATCCAGATCGGCAGGAGCGTTCCCCGTGCTCGTACGCTTGCGATCCAGGCCTCAATGGCGCGTGGATCGAAGCAGATCTGGCTGATGATGCATGTCGCCATCGGCGCCTTCGCGAACATCGCGGCGATAGTGGCCTCGTCGCTGATCAGGTGGTGGGTCTCTGGGTAGCCGGTGATTCCGATCGCTTTGAACCGCGCTCGGCGCGGGCCGATTGCGGCCAAGAGTTCGGCCGCTTGCGCGAATTGCCCGGCGGGGCGCGGGGCGTCGCCGGCGGGGACGAACAGCTCGCGGACGCCCGCGTCGAGCAGCGTGCGCAGCACTTCGTCGAGATGAGCGTGGTCTCGCACCAGTCGCGCCGATATGTGCGGAACCACGTTGTAACCCGCAGCGGCGAGACGGGTCGAGGCATTCACGGTGGGGTCGAGCCCTTTGCGTGGCGAGGCGGTGACCGTGATCGTGACATTGCGCGGCACGTGTGCCAGCACCTGCTCCTCAATTCCTGGGAGCGGTAGCACTTCGTAGCGTGGGTGCGCGAGCCGTTCTGCGAGGATCGCGTCGACGTCACGGTCTGTGGTGCTCTGGAGTGAGGTCCTCATGCGCCACCTATTCAAGTGTTGGAATCACGTACATGTCGGCGGTCATGCCACCGTCAGCGATGATTTCTGCTCCCGTGATCGCGGAGGCCTCGTCGCTGGCGAGAAACGCGCACGTAGCAGCGATTTCGTCCGGCCGCAGGAGCCGCCTCAACGGCACGCGAGCAAACGAATGTTGCATGGTCGCCATCGCCGTCTGGCTGGTGGATGAGTCGATCATTTCGGTGCGGGTCCAGCCGGGACTGAGGGCGTTGCAGCGGACGCCGCTTGGTCCGAGCTCGACCGCGATGTTCTTGGTCAGCATGATCAATCCGGCCTTGGCCACTGCATAGCTCGCGAAGGGCCCGTCGGCGGCATGGCCGTCGATTGAGGTGATGTTCACAATGGCGCCGCTGCCGGCGTCGATCATCGTCGGCGCTACCAGCTGGGAGAGCCGGAACGGCGCATCCAACAGCACAGCCATCACGCGGCGCCAGGACTCGGCCGTGATCTGCAGGTAGGGCGCTTCGTGCAGGATGCCCGCGTTGTTGATTAGGACGTCGATCGTGTCCCACTCCTGACGTGCGAGCTCGACCAGAGTCTCGGCCTGTGCCCAGTCGGCGAGATCTGCAGCACATGTTCTGACTTTGGCGCCGCTCGCTTCGATCGTGGTCGCGGCGTCGCGAAGCTGCTCCTCGCCGCGAGCGCAGATCAGAAGCTCAGCGCCTTCGACCGCCAAGCGCTTGGCGATCGCGAGGCCCAGACCGCGGCTGGCACCGGTGACGATTGCTCGTTTGCCTTCAAATCTACGCGTCATGGTCGATCTCTTGGTGGCAGCCGGGGCCTTGGTCAGGTCGCTCGCTTGACAGGCGAGCCAGGCACATGATACAGATAGATTAAATCATGGTTGGATTTATCTTTGGTGGTCCGTGAGCCCTCGCCCGTCCTTGCAGGAGATCCGCAAGCCGCAAGTTCTGCGCGCCACGATTGAGGCGCTCTATGAGCGGGGTGTGGACGGAATTCGGGTCAGCGACATTGCCGAGGGCGTGGGTATTCATCCCTCGACCGTCCTTCACTACATCCCCTCTCGCGAGCGTCTGATCGAGGAGGCGCTTGATTTCTCAGATCAGAGCTATTACGCCGAGCTGCACAAGCGCGTCGCCGAGCAGGGAGCCCCGGTGGCGCAGCTGCGCTGGCTGTTTCACCGCTTCAGTCACTCGCCTGAGAAGCTCGACGACTGGACGCTGTTCATGGAGATCTGGGTGTGCGCCCTACGCCAGCCTCAGCTCCGCAAGCTGCAGCAGCGCATTCAGCGCAGGCTGCGATCGGTCACCGAGGACGTGTTGGAGCAGGGGATCGCAACTGGGCAGTTTGCCGCGGTCGACGTCGAGGAGACCGCGCTCGTGCTGACGTCGTTGATGGACGGCCTGGGGGTTCAGCGCACGCTCGAGGACCCGGCTGTCCCGGCGGAGCGGATGGAAGCGTTGATGCTCGCGATGGCGTCGCGCCTGTTGGACTGCGATCTGCTCGCCGAGCAAGACGACGAAGCCGGCCCGACTCTTTCCGCCGCGGCGGGCGCATGAACGACGGGACTGCCGAAGCGCTGTTCACGCGCGAGGTTGCGCCAGCGCTATTGCTGGGC
>JBOGYN010000577.1:0-1564 GCA_050696855.1 Solirubrobacteraceae bacterium
GGTGTGGTGGGGGTAGTCGTGCACCTTGGAGCAAGCGATGGCTTCTGGTAGGGGCTGGCGGGGCGATCGGCCCAGAAGGGGTGGCGGGCCGGGAGGCAGGATCGTTGGTGGGCGGTGTAGCCGGCGCAGCTGGTCGATCTGCAAGGCGGTCAAGGTCAAGGCCGGGCGACGGGGTCGGGTTGGGCAGGCGGTTCGGGCTCGAGGCCGGGGGATCGTCGGCGGGTGGTTTTACAGGCCGAATCCAGGGCTGCGGTCGATTCCGCGATCGAGCTGCGGCGGGGGTGGGGTGAGCTCGGGCACTTGGCGGGCCTGCTCGCTGACGGGCCCGCGGCCGCGGTCGGGGTCATCGATCCCGAGTTGGTGGCGGGCCTGGAGAGCTTGCTGGGCGGCCTGCTCCCAGTCATGGTGCTGCTCAAACCCGCGGGGTGCGCTGCGGTCAGGTTCGGGCCCCAGCACGTGCCGGCGATCGGTGATGTTGTAGGCCAGACGGTAGGTGCTGATCGCCTGGGCGCCCTGATCCCACACCGCGCGCTGCTCGCCGCGGGGGCGGGGGCCGAGGACTTTGACCGCGACGATCGGGTCGCGCGCCAGCGCGCGCTGAGCCTCACGCCCGGTCGCGACCTCGAGGGCGTGCTCATAGACGGTCAGCCGGTCACGCACCCCGGGATGCTCCCGCTCCCACGCCACCGGACCGCCGGGCTGCTCACGCGCCGCCCGGGCGGCCTGACGCTGCGCGTGGGCCTGCTGATCATGATCCTCGGCGCGCTGTTGGAAGGCGTGCTGGCGCTCCTGAGCGTGGGTGCCGCGCTTCCCGTGCCGCGCCACGCGCCCCATCTGATCCAGCTCCCGGCCGGCCTGCTCGGCCCGGTCGCGCGCCGTCTGCGCGTCCCGACCGTCCAACCCGGCGCGCTGTTCGGCCAGCTCAGCATCGCGGGCCTGCTGGTGGGGATAGCCGCCCAGCTCCTCACGCAGCCGGTCGCGCTCTTGACGCAGCCACACCAGCTCCCGGTGAGCGGCACGCTGATCAAACCCCCCCACCGACGCCGACCTGGAGGATCCTGAGGGTTCACGCGCGCGCTGACCCACGGCGCCAGCCAGCCGCGTCTCAGCCGCATACAACCGCTGGCGCACACCGGGGTGCGCGCGCTCCCACGCCCCCGGCCCGTCGGGTGACTCGGCGAGCGTCCGCGCCTGGGTGTCGAGCTGCTCGGCGTGCTGGTGCTGCTCCTCGGCGCGGGCGGCGAACCCGTCCGCGCGCTCCTTGAGCTGGCGGCCCTGCTGGCCGCGTCGCGCCACGAACCCCAGCTGCTCGTACTGGTCCTGCCAGTGCCCTGAGCGCCACTCATCCCCTTCAGCGAGCTTGTGCTCGCCCACCGCGGCGCCTTCCAACCGCACGATCTCCCGGACGGTATCGGCCGGATAGCTGTCGGCGACCGCCCGTAGCCGGTCACGCTCTGCGCGCAGCCGGGCGAGCTGGTCGAGCTGGTCGGGCTCTCGCCGACGCGGCTGATCATCCTGAGCGTCATCCGAGGGTCGGCTTTCACGCGCGTGCTCTGCCTCGACC
>JBOGYN010000578.1:0-2134 GCA_050696855.1 Solirubrobacteraceae bacterium
CTTCTCCAGTGCGACCTCAATCTCCGCCGCTTGCGCCGCTTGGCCCGAGCCACGCCGTCGAGCTCTGAGCCCGCGGAGACCGCGCATCACTCGTCTGAACTGTTCCTGACTGATACCCCCACGCAGCAGGCGCCTGACTACGCCGGCGCGAAACCCGGCGACCGTCGCTCGACGGTCGCGCTCGGCCACGAGCTCCTTGCTGAAGTGAAACGAGTACAAGTTGATCATGAAGGCCCCCTCGATGCTCTGATCGGCCAACGCTGTATGGAGCGCCCAGTACGCTCCAGAGCAGAGTCCAACGAGCACGAATCGATCGGGGAGCCCGCGCCCTCTCAGACGCTCGAGCAGCTCCAGCGTCTCGTCGGTCATCCTCGGGGAGTACAGGCCGTCGAGGTTGACGTGCCGGCGCGCGTCACCGTCGGAGTCGCCGATCCCCTCGAAATCGATACGGATCGTGCAGACCCCCCGGGCCGCCCACCGGCGTGCGATCTCAACCCACGTGCGATTCGGCCCGATCCGGCGCAGGGCTCCGCCGTTTAGCAGGACCGCACAAACCTCCTCGCGCGGGCCGTGCACTGGCCCGGTGAGGATTCCCACTGTCTGGCTCGGACCGATGTCCAACCTGATCGGAGTCTCCTGGATCCTGACCCCGCTCTGCACGAGCTCCATCGACGGTTTGGCAATCTTGGGGGCGGACGCTGGATAGCCCTGGGCGAACTCCCCGAGGTCTCCTTCAGTCAGCCACGCAACCGTGCGCTCGATCGTCTCATCGGGGGCAACCGCCTCCTGAGGGTGTGCCATCAGCGCGTCGTAGTCGCGTGTGTGGATCGTCGTCACCTTGGCTCCGGACTGCTCAAAGTGCTCACGCAGGCGCCGATCGAACTCGATCTCGCCACGGTCGAGCAACAGAACCCGGCGCTCGTCAGCTCGCGGAACCGCCAATTCGTTCAATCGCAGTTGCTCGAGCTCGGCAGCCGTCTCAGCGCTGAGCAGAAAGCCGGTCACCTCGAACGCGCCGTCCGGCAACGCCGGTCCCTGGGCATCGGTCGGATAGCGCTCGGAGACAATGGCCGCGTATGCGCGCAGCTCTCGCACGAGGGTGCGTCCGCGGGCCGGGACCGCCCACAGGATCAGATCGTCGATCGCCGCGCCCAGAGCCACTGCGCGACAAGCCACCAGACCGCCGAGACCGATTCCCAGCACCGCCACCCGGTCACAATCCGTGCTCTCGCGCAACCAACCGGCGGTTGCGGTCACCGCGTCCGTCCAGGCCTCCAGGCGGCCCGGATCTCGGGGTGAGCCACCGCTGTCGCCGGTCCCGGGCAGATCGAAGCGAGCGGCGGGAAAGCCGGCCTGCGCGAAGGCCTGCGCCCATCTCCGCCGGGCCCGGTAGGAGCACATGTCTTGCCAGCCAAACGGGGGGCAGATCAGGACCGCGGTGCGCCGGTGCTCAGCCGCAACCGTCGCGTGCATAAAGGCCAGCACCGGGTCGGGCTCGAGCGCCAGGCAGACCGGCACACCGCTGGGGTCCCGGACGGCGTCGGCGGCTGTCACCGGAGTCACTCGGCCGACTCTAAGTGGATCGGGACGCTGCCGGCCAGGTTAAGCGCCGTCACGCTGCCGGCGGACGGCATAGCGCCACCGGCACGCTCCAGGCTGACCTGGCGCGAGTGGCCCGGCTCGACCGAGAACGAATCATCGGCGGGTGTCCAGCCCGGAACGTTGATCCGCACACCGTAAGCGAGCCGCCGGCTTGAGACCGAGAGCACGGGAGTGTCGTCGTCGGCGCCCCGCAGCACGGCCTGAATCCCGAGCGCCTCCGGCGTCTCCTGCGCCGTAGGCCGTCCCGCAGGCATGTGGAAGGCCTGCGAGATCAGGCCACCCCGTTCGTCATCGTAACGTTCCAAGCTCAGCACGATCAGATCCTGCGTCGCCGGGCCAAAGCGGTATGCCCAGGCTGCGTCCACGAACCTCCCCAGAAGCTGCTCAACATTATGAGCACTCGCAGCGTGCGGGGGGAGGTCGATTTCAATAGCGGCTTGGTCGAGGGACTCTTCAAAGCCACGGTAGAGAGCCACGCGCAGGCGAGCCCGCAGAGGTGTCGGGCCGTCGTTGGCGATGTGGACGGCTACCC
>JBOGYN010000579.1:0-7611 GCA_050696855.1 Solirubrobacteraceae bacterium
GGCTCGCCGCGTTGAGCGGGCGCCCGCTGCTCGAGGACCACCGGTGAGCGCTGCCGACTGATGCGGGTCTCGATCGCCGACCCCCCGGCCTACACGCCGCCCTATGACCGGGCCCTGTGCGCGGCCCTGGCCCGGGCCGGCGCCGACGTCGAGCTGGCCACCAGCCGTTTCGTCTACGGCGAGGTCGCGCCCGCCCGCGGCTACCGGGTTTCCGAGCGCTTCTACACGCGGGCCGTCGGCGGGCCGGCGTCACGGCTGCGCCGCGTGTCCAAGCTGGTCAGCCACGTGCCCGACATGCTCGCCTACCGGCGGGCCGCCGCCCGCAGCGCCGACCTAGTTCACTTCCAGTGGCTGACCGCGCCGTGGCTGGACGGCGTGCTGCTCCCGGACCGCCCCCGGGTCCTCACCGCCCACGATCTCCTCCCCCGAGAGCCGCGCCCGGGCCAGGCGCGCGCCCAGCGCCGCCTGTTTGACCGCATGGACGCGCTCGTCGTGCACTCCGAGTACGGCCGCCGCGCGCTCAGCGAGGGCTTCGGCGTCGCCGCCGAGAAGATCAACGTGATCCCCCACGGCGCCTTCGACGAGCTCGCCGCCGCCCGCCCTTCGGGCGTGGCGCTGCCGGCCGAACTCGCGGCGGTGGAGGGGCCGGTGGTCCTGTTCTTCGGCCTCCTGCGTCCTTACAAGGGCCTGGAGACACTGCTCGAGGCGTGGCGCGGCGTAACCGGCGCGGAGCTGTGGATCGTCGGGCGTCCCCGGATGGACCTGGCGCCGCTGCGCGCCCGCGCCGGCCTGGGTGTCCGGTTCGTGCCCCGGTTCGTGGGCGACGCCGAGCTGGCCGTTTTCTTTCGCCGCGCCGACGTGGTCGTGCTGCCCTACGCGCCGACCGAGCGGCTTGACTTCTCGGGTGTGCTGGCCACCGCGTTGGCCTTCGGGCGGGCCACCGTGGTCAGCGATGTCGGCGGCTTCGCCGAGGTCGCCGCGCACGGCGCCGCCCGGCTCGTCGCACCCGGCGATGTTGAGGCCCTGCGCGGCGCGTTGGTCGAGCTGCTCGCCGATCCCGATGCTCGCTCGGCGCTCGAGGCGGCCGCGCTGGCCGCTGGGCGGGGACCGTATTCGTGGGACGCGGCGGCTCGGGCCACGCTCGCTCTTTACGAGCGGCTGTTATGAGCGCTCAGGCGACCGGCTCGGGCTCGCCGGCTGTGCGGCGGGCGACTTCGGCGCGGACGACCGGCGCCACCTCGGTCCCGAACAACTCCATCGAGCGCAGGACATCGACGTGCTTGACCGCCCCGACGCTCATCTGAGCGACGTAGCGGCTGTTGTGAAACAGCTCGTGCTCGAACAGGATCTTCTCGGCCACCTGCTCGGGTGACCCGGCGGCGACCGCTCCGCGCGGCGAGCGCAGCGCCTCGTAATCGGCCCGGCCCGAGGGCGGCCAGCCCCGCTCGCGGCCGATCTTGTTCATCATCGCCAGATAAGGCTGCGCGAACGCGGAGTCGGCGGCGGCCGAGGTCTCGCCGACGAAGGCGTGGGTGTTGATGGCCAGGGGTAGCGCGACGGCGTCGTGGCCGGCCTCCGCGGCGGCGCGGCGATAGAGCGCCACCAGGGGCGCGAAGCGTCCGGGCTGGCCGCCGATGATCGCCAGCGTCAGCGGCAAGCCGAGCGTTCCCGCCCGCACGACCGACTGGGGCGAGCCGCCCACCGCCACCCACACGGGCAGCGGATCCTGGACCGGCCGCGGCCAGACTCCGGCGCCGTGCAGCGGCGCGCGCAGCCGCCCCGACCAATCGACGCTCGTCGACTCGCGGATCTTGAGCAGCAGCTCGAGCTTCTCGGCGTAGAGCTCGTCGTAGTCGTCGAGGTCGTAACCGAACAGCGGGAAGGACTCGATGAACGAGCCCCGGCCGGCCATGATCTCGGCCCGGCCGCCCGACAGCAGGTCGACCTCGGCGAACTGCTGAAAGACCCGCACCGGATCGTCGGAGCTGAGCACGGTGACCGCGCTCGAGAGCCGGATCCGCTCGGTCTTGACCGCCACCGCGGCCAGCACGGTCGCCGGCGAGGAGATCAGGAAATCCGGCCGATGATGCTCGCCGATCGCGAACACGTCGAGACCGAGCTGGTCGGCCAGCACCGCCTCCTCGATCAGATCGCGCATCCGCTGCTCGGGAGTGATCCCCGAGCTCAGATCGGCGAAGGTGGCGAGTCCAAGTTCCATAGGGTCACAACAATACCAGATAGTTGTGCAGACAACTAATCTCGGCGTGCGCCCGAGGCGGCGCCGCCCCGAGCATGCAAAACGTGAAAATCTTGAAGTCCGGGCCCGAGTTTTTCACCAGCCGCATGCAAACCGGGCTGTTTTGGAAAAACTCAACCGTTGGCGCCAAGTTTTGCGCGTTATGCAGGTCGGGCGGTCGCCGGAACCGCGGCTGTCCCCGCGCCGGCCGGGCCGAGCGAGGCCGACTGCGCGAGAATCCGATCGCCATGCTTGCGCTGATCATTCTCTTCTGGCTCTCGGCCGGGCTGCTCATCTACACCCACCTCGGCTACGGCGTGGTCCTGGCCGGCCTGGCCCGGGTCCGCCGCCCGGGGGCGCCGGACGGCCCGGCCGCCGCCGAGCCTCCCGAGGCCGCCGAGCTGCCGACTGTCTCGGTGATCGTCGCCGCCTACGCCGAACAGGAGGTGATCGCCGCGCGGGTGGCCAACCTGCGGGCGCTGGACTACCCCGCCGAGCGACTGGAGATCCTCGTTTCCTGCGACGGGTCGCCCGACCACACCGCCGCTCGCGCCCGCGCAGCTGGCGCCGACGAAGTGCTCGAGCTGCGGCGCGGCGGCAAGGTCCGCGCCCAGGACGCGGCGGTGGCGCGGGCCCGGGGGGAGATCGTCGCCTTCTCGGACGCCAACGCGAGCTGGGACCCGGCCGCGCTGCGCGCGCTCGTCGCGGCGTTCACCGAGCCTCGCGTCGGCTACGTCTGCGGGCAGGTCGCCTTCGTCAATGACGCGGGCGCGAATCAGGAGGGTCTGTACTGGCGCTACGAGATGGCGCTGCGGGGGCTCGAGTCGCGGGTGCGCTCGGTGACCGGCGGCAACGGCGCGATTTACGCCACGCGGCGCGAGTCCTATCTGGTCGTGGATCCGATCATGGGCCACGACCTCTCGTTTCCGTTCAACATGGTCAAGCGGGGCTGGCGCGCCGTCTACGCGCCCGCCGCCCGGGCGAGCGAGAAGATGGTCCCGTCGATCGAGGGCGAGTTCGCCCGTAAGCGGCGGATGATGAGCCACGGGTGGCCGATCGTGCTCCGGGGCGGCATGCTCTCCCCGCGCGGCTATGACCCTGTCTACGCGCTGATGATCGTCTCGCATCGGCTGCTGCGCTACGCCTCGCCCTTCCTGCACGTGATCGCGCTGATCACCAGCCTGGCCCTGCTCGGCCACGGCTGGATCTACGCGCTGGCCGCCGGCCTCCAGCTCGGCCTCCTCCTCGCCGCGCTGCTGGCCGGAGCGGTCCCGGCGCGGCCGCTGCTCGTGGCCCGCTACTACGTGCTGACCACCGCCTCGCTGGCCGCCGGGCTGTGGGATTGGCTGGCCCACGGCACCCGCGCCGGCTGGGAGCCGGCCGAGGGGACGCGATGATCACGCGCGCCCTGGATCTGTTGATCGCCGGGATCGGCACCGCGGTCAGCGCCCCCCTGGTCGCGGCCCTCGCCCTGGCCGTCCGGTTCGAGTCGGCCGGGGACCCGATCTACCGCCAGGTCCGGGTCGGCAAGGACGGGCAGCCGTTTGAGATCTTCAAGCTGCGCACGATGGTCTCCGGCGCCGAGTTTCAGGGGGCCGGGATCGCGCTCGCCCAAGGCGACACCCGCATCACTCGAGTCGGCGCCTTCCTGCGCCGCTACTCGCTCGACGAGCTGCCCAACCTGTGGAACGTGCTCCGGGGGGAGATGGCGATCGTCGGCCCGCGCCCCACCGTGGACAGCCAGGTCCGCCAGTACACGCCGCGCCAGTGGGGGCGGCTCGCCGTGCGGCCGGGGCTGACCGGCTGGGCCCAGGTCAACGGCCGCACCTCTCTGCCCTGGCCGCAACGGATCGAGCTCGACCTCTGGTACGTCGAGCATCGCTCGCTCGCCCTGGATCTGCGGATCCTCGTCCGCACGGTCGGGATGGTGTTGAGCGGGGCCGGCCTCTACAAGGGGGCGACGGGAGGCTGGCAGGAGCCTCCCGGACCGCCGGGCGCGCCGAACCATGACGGCTGAGAACCTCGCCGAGGTCGCCGAGGGCGAGTGGGACGCGCAGTTGGACGACCTCGGCCTGACCGACGCCTACTTGCGCCGCGGCTACCTGCGCTCCGGCGCCGCCCTGGCCCCCGCCGAGCCCGTGCTCCTACGCTTGGCCGACGCACAGGGTGACGTCGTTTTCGCCGGCCTGCTGCGCAGCGAGCCCACCGACCTGATCACCCCCTACGGGTACGGCGGCCCCGTGGCGGTCGGCGCCGCGCCCCCGGTGGCGGAGTTCGCTGCTGCCTACGAGCACTGGTGCGCTAACCGCAGCGTCGTCTCCTCGTTCGTGCTCTATCACCCCCTGTTCGCCAACCAGGAGCTCGCGCTACCCGCCTTTCATCAGCAGACACTGACCGGAACGATCAGCTGGGACCTTGAGACCGAAGATCTGCTCGCCGGAATGCACCGTCACCACCGGCGCATGGTGCGACGCGCGCAGGCGGCCGCGGTCGAGGTCCGGATCGAGGAGGCCCCGGCCGATCTCGACGCCTTCCGCGCCCTCTACACCGAGACGATGGTGCGAGCCGGCGCCGATCCGTTCTACCTGTTCGAGGACGAGTACTGGGCCGTACTCGGCTCCGAGGTGCCGCTGGTCTCGGTCGACGTCTGGCGGGGCGAGGAGCACCTGGCGGCCATGCTCGGCCTGACCGGCGCCCCCTGGCTGCACTATCACCTGGGGGGCAGCTCGGAGGCGGGTCGGAACCTCGGCGCCAATCATCTGGCCATGTACGCCCTGGCGAGCTGGGGACAGGAGCACGGCTACACTCGATTTCATCTAGGCGGCGGGGTCGGGGGGCGCCGCGATTCGCTGTTCCTCTACAAGGAGCGCTTCGCCCCGGGCGGCGAGCTACCGGCGGCGATCGGCAAGGCGGTCCACGACCACGAGCGCTACCGCGAGCTGACCGGCCAGGCCGAGATCACCTACGACGGCTTCTTCCCCGGCTACCGGGCCCCGCACTGAGCCGCCGGCCGCGCTGCGCCTCCGGGCGCAGCCGGCGCTCGAGCGCGAAGCGGAGCTCGCGGCCGCGCTCCTGAAAAACGCGCAGGCGGACGAAGTTCACCTGGCGCATGGTCTCGTTGTGCCAGCGGTAGAAGCGCTCGTGCCACTCGGGGAGCGGCCGGCTGCGCGGGAGCCCGGGGTCGTAACCCAGGGCGGCGAGCTCAGGGCCGGCCAGGGTGGCGAAGATCTGCTGGTCACGCACCGGCATCTGGGTCCGCCAGCGGCCGCTGGCCGAGGTATGGATCCCGTCAAACAGGCTCGGGAACCAGCCCTTCTGATCGGCGACGATCTTGCCCCGGTCGGCGCGATCGATGGCCAGCATCTCGGGGCGAAATTCGAGCCCGACGAAGGCGCAGATCTCGGGAACCAGTTTCTCCGGGGAGGCGACCAGGTCTTCGTAGCGGACGGTCATCACCTGCTCGGGATGCTCGCCCTGGGCGCGCTGCCCGATGCGGATGCCGCGCGCCCACCACTGGGCCGCCGCCCAGGCGTTGTTCGGGCCGAAGGGCAGGCGGCGGACCGAGAGCGCCACGTCGCGCCCGTCGCGGACCAGGATCACGAAGCGCGCCTGGGGCCAGACCGCGAGCAGGGCGTCGACGTGGTGGACGTAGTGGGGGGTCTTGTCCCCCCAGTTCGACTTGCCGGCCAGCGCGGCGTAGGCGACGAACGGTGCCTCCATCGCAAATCGGTAGGCGTGCTCGTGGTCGAGGCCGGGGGGGAGGGCGGGCGGCGGCCCGCTCAGCTCCCAGAGGGCGATCTTGGGGTGCCACCACACCTCCTCCAGAAACCGCTGCGCCGGCGCGCGATCCCCGAGCTCCCCCGCCTTCCAGACCGCGCCGTAATCGGTCAGGATCATCGACTCGGGTGGGATCGCCACCTCGGGACCGGCGTCGAGGACCAGGCGCAGCATCGTCGTCCCCGAGCGGTCGTTGCCGACGATGAAGAACGGGGCGGGCACGGCCCGCGAATCTACCGAGACGCGGCGCTCACGCCAGATGCGGAGCCAGCAGCGACAGGTCGGCCGCGCCGAGTCGGTCTGAGGCCGTCTTGGCCTGGTGCCAGAAGGGGTAGAGCAGCGGCGGCCGGCTCACCTCCTCGAGGCGGCCTACCTCGTCGTCGGTGAGCTCGAGCTCGGCCGCCTTGAGGTTGTCGGCCAGCTGCTCGTCGGTGCGGGCCCCGATCACCACCGAGCTGACGCTGGGCCGGGTCAGCAGCCAGGCCAGCGCGACCTGCGCCGCTGAGACGCCGCGTCCTTGCGCCAGCGCCACCAGGACCTCGATCGTGTCGTAGAGCGCGTCCTCGTCATAGACGGGCGGCTCGTCCCACTCGCCCACGTGGCGCGTGCCCTCCGGGGCGTCCTGGCCGCGGCGGTACTTGCCCGAGAGCAGGCCCCCGGCCAACGGGCTCCAGACCAACGTGCCGAGGCCCTGGTCGAGCGCCATCGGGACCAGCTCGTATTCGATCGAGCGCTCCTGAAGCGAGTAGTAGACCTGTTGGCTGACGAAACGCGGCCGGTGCTCGCGCTCGGCGATCCCGAGCGCCTTCATGACTTGCCAGGCCGCGTAGTTGCTGACCCCGACGTAGCGGACCTTGCCCGAGTCGACGAGGTGCTGGAGTGCCCCGAGCGTCTCCTCCAGCGGCGTCAGGCCATCCCACTGGTGCAGCTGGTAGAGGTCGATGTGGTCGGTGCGCAGACGCCGCAGGCTCGCTTCGCAGGCCGAGATCACGTGGTGGCGCGAGAGGCCGGCCATGTTGGGCGCCTCGCCCATCCGGAAGCGGACCTTGGTGGCGACCAGGAAGTCGTCCCGCCGTCCGTCGAGCGCCTCGCCGACGATTTCCTCCGCGCGGCCCGTGGAGTAGATGTCGGCGGTGTCGATCAGGTTGACCCCGGCGTCACGGCACATGTCGATCTGCCGCCGCGCCCCCTCGACGTCGGTCGTGCCCAGCTTCCCAAATCCGCCCTCGCCCCCGAACGTCATCGTGCCCAGGGTCAAGGCGGAGATCTGCAGTCCCGACGTTCCCAGCGGGCGGTAATCCATGGGGGGCGGTTCCTTTCGAAGCTTTCGGTGGCTGTCGGTGAGGCTAGCCACGCCCCGGGCCCCTCAGCACTCGCGGTTGGCAGCGATATGTGGGCCAGGAGCGTCGAAGCGCTGCCAACCGGATTACGCGGCGGCGGGGCGGGTGCCCTTGCGCTTGCGGGCGCCGGCCGCCGGTGCGTCGGCCGCCGGTGCGTCGGCCGCCGGTGTGTCGGCCGCCGGTGTGTCGGGCGCCCAGCACTCGTCGATGAAGCCCGCGATCTCCCCGGTCAGGCGCTCCGGACGCAGGCGCAGCTCG
>JBOGYN010000580.1:0-6379 GCA_050696855.1 Solirubrobacteraceae bacterium
CCACCGGTGACTAGGGCGCGTGAGATCATGATCAGAAAGGATTGCGGCGCAGCATACCGGCCCGCCCGAACCCCTCGTGATCGGACGGCAGGTTCGAAACCGTCATCACGAGCGACTGGTGTTGCACGACACTCCTCGGCCAATCAGTGCAATTTGACTATTGCCAATGCGAGTTAGTAAAGCCAATGTGTGACCTTGGTCACATGATCTGGCCCATTTGCGGGAGGAGTGTGTGACCTTAGTCACGTGGTCCGTGCCGCTTGAGGCAGAAGCTACGTGATAACTGGCTTGCGTGCGGTCCAATCGCATACAAGACCGAGCAGAACCTCCTTCAAGCAGCGATAAACCCGGGTTCGGTTCGAGGATCGTGAGGGCCGGCGGGGTCGAAAGCTTCAGTTTTCATGAATTTAACGTCGCCGAAGTCTTCGTTGGCTACAGTCACCTACGGCGATTGACAGGGCCGCAGTCACTCGTGCCGGCGAGCGACACTCTGTCTCTACTCACGGTCGATGATGTTTGTACGCACGGCCTACTAGGGTGAGGTGCATTCCCATACCCCTGTCCATTGCCCATGTACCCGAGAGCACGCAACCTGTACCCGAAGGTTGGTCCCCGCGCGCACCGCAGACGTCAGATGAATAGTCCACTTCGCATCCGCCGGTTTCCAACCACTCCGCCCGATGACGGTCGCCGTCGCCGGCGGGCAGAAGCGGCGAGACTCCGTGAGGCGTCCCCGCAGGAGCTGCGTGCGGCCGACATCGATCCAGTGTGGGAACTCGTCCCCGGCACCTCAGGGCCGCAGGAGACGGCTGGGCATCAGGAAATGCTCAAGCGCGACAAGAGCCTGCGGCGAGCACTGGCGCTCGGTGATGTCTTCGCGGTCTACGTGGCGCTCCTGATCGCGGTCGGCCTGATCGATGGCGGCGCCGTCCGTCTGCGCTGGACCGCGGCCGCGATCGCACCGGTCCTCGTCCTGGTGGCCAAGGCGATCGGTCTCTACGACCGCGACCAATACATGCTGCGCAAGACCACGATCGACGAAGCCCCATCGGTGCTGAACCTGGCCGTGTTCTATGCCCTCACTCTGTGGCTGGCGCAGGGCTTGCTGTTCAACGGTTGGCTGGCGCGGGCCCAGGTATTTGGGCTGGCCGTGGCCTCGTTTGTGTTTCTCCTCGTTTCCCGCGGCCTCGCTCGCGCAGTGGCCACGCGGCTGTCACCGCCCGAGCGCGTGATCGTCCTCGGCAGCGCGAGTGATGCCGAGCGGACGGCGGTCAAGCTCGACGGCTCCTCAGGCGTCAACGCCGAGATCATCGGGCGAGTGGCCTTGCACGAAGATGACCATCACGCCCACGGCGATGGCACGTCCCGGCTCGGGGATGTCCGCGGGCTGGCGCGGGTGATCGCCGAGCACCGGGTCGAGCGGGTGATCATCGCCCCTGACAGTCACGACCAGGAGGAGATTCTCCAAGCGGTGCGCCTGGTCAAGGCAATCGGTGTCAAGGTCAGCGTGCTGCCGCGGCTGCTCGAGGTGGTCGGCTCATCGTCGACCTTCGACGACGTCGATGGCATCACCATGCTCGGCGTCCGCCACTTCGGGCTCTCGAAGTCGTCTGAGTTTCTCAAGCGCGTCGTGGACATCGCGGCCGCGGGGGCGGGGCTGATCGCTTTGGCTCCCCTGATGCTTGTCTTGGCGCTGGCGGTCAAGCTCAGCTCGAAGGGCCCGATGTTCTTCCGCCAGCCTAGGATCGGGCAGCGTGGCGACGGCTTCGAAATGCTCAAGTTCCGCTCCATGGTTGTCCACGCTGACCGGATCAAGGACAACCTCAAGGATCGCAACGAAGCCGGGGACGGGCTGTTCAAGATCACCGACGATCCGCGCGTCACGCGCATCGGGCGGCTGCTGCGGCGAACCTCGTTGGACGAGCTCCCGCAGCTGATCAACGTATTCCGCGGCGACATGAGCCTCGTCGGGCCCCGCCCGCTGGTTCCCGACGAGGATGCCCTGATCGAGGGCTGGAAGCGGCGCCGGCTGGCGCTCAAGCCAGGCATGACCGGCCTCTGGCAGGTGTTTGGGTCCTCGCGCATCCCGATGCAGGAGATGGTGAAGATCGATTACCTGTACGGCGCGAACTGGTCAATCTGGCTCGACATCAAGATTCTGCTGCGAACCGTTCCCTACGTGCTCCGCCAGCGCGGGATCTAGAGGTTCGGTGACATGACCGCAGGCCAGCAATCATCTGAGTCCGGGCGCGTGACGGTTCACGGACTGCCGATCGATCCGCTTACCGAGCAGCAAGCGCTGGACGCGCTGTTCGCGAATCTCAACGACGGTCGGGGAGGGGTCGTGCTAACGCCGAACCTCGATCATCTCCAGCGCTACGCCAAAGAACCAGGCGTCCGGGAGGCGTACGCCCGCGCCGACCTCGTGTTGGCGGACGGGATGCCACTGGTCTGGGCAAGCCGGTTGCAAGGGACGCCGCTTCCCGCTCGGGTGCCGGGCTCTGACCTGGTGTGGGCGGTATCGAAGCGAGCGGCCCGCGAACGATCGAGCGTCTACTTGCTGGGCGGTGCCCCCGGCGTGGCGAGCCTCGCCGAGGTACGCCTCAACGAGACGGTGGCCGGGCTCGGGATCGTGGGTACCCATTGTCCGGCCTTTGGCTTCCTCGACCGGTCCCGCGAGGTTGAGACGATGCTCGCCCAAGTGGTCGCCGCCGCTCCCGACGTCGTGTTCGTCGGTCTGCCCTCGCCGACGGCGGAGAAGGCCATCGAACTTCTCCGGGCGAAGCTCCCCGGAACCTGGTTTTTGGGGATCGGCGTGAGCCTGAGCTTTGTCGCTGGAGACGTGCGACGAGCGCCGCCCTGGATGTGTCGCACGGGTCTTGAGTGGATCTGGAGGCTGATACAGGAGCCTCGACGACTGGCCCGCCGCTATCTTCTCGATGGGCTCCCGTTTGCCGCGCGTCTGGCTGTGAGCGCGACCGCCGAGCGGCGGCGCTGAGCCCGGTCCCAGCTCGGCCGCCCCGGCGGCTGAACCTCAAACGCCGCGCCTGCACGTGCCTGTCAGCGCATCACGGAAAAACCACGCAGCCGTTTCGCGCGGCGTCACGGTGCTGGTGCGGACCGGCGCCGGGATCTCGGCGTCCCAGACGGCGTATCTCCTCATCCTCCTCGGTGCCGCGGTGGTCGGCAAACGCGGAGTGCGTCCGCGAGCAGACCGCAGCCTCGGTCTCGTGGTGTTGATTCCCGCCCACGACGAGGAACGGCAGATCGCCGGCACGCTGGAGTCCGTCTTGGCCAGTGACTATCCCTCCGAGCGTCGCCGGGTTCTCGTCGTGGCCGATAACTGCAGCGATCGGACGGCTGATGTCGCCCGATCGCAAGGAGTCGAGGTATGGGAACGGCGCGACCTCGCGCAACGGGGGAAGGGCTTCGCGTTGACATGGGCGTTTGCCCGGCTCAGCGAAGATGCCTCGGTGGCCGGCGTATGCATCGTTGATGCCGACTGCCGGATCTCGGCCAACCTGCTGTCGGCAATGGCAGCCCGTCTCGGCGCAGGCGCGGAAGCCGTCCAGGCGCCCTACCTGGTCTCCAACCCCGAGGAGTCGCAGAAGTCCGCCCTGCGCTGGGCGGGTTTCGCTCTCTTCAATGTTGTGCGTCCGCTCGGGCGCGAGCAGCTCGGCATGTCGGCCGGCCTGTTCGGAACCGGGCTGGCGATGTCGCGCGGGCTGATGCGGCGCTCCCCGTGGCAGGCGCATTCCTACGCCGAGGACCGCGAGCAGCACATGCGGTGGGTCCTCGACGGGGCCCGGGTGGTGTTCGCACCAGAGGCCGAGGTAACGTCGCCGGCCACCGGCTCCGGGACGGGCGTCAGAGCGCGTGAGTCGCGTTGGGAGAGCGGACGCCTGAGGCTGGCGATGACGCTCGCTCCGTCGCTTCTCGCTCGCGCCGTTCGCCAACGCGAGATGAGGGCCCTTGATGCCGCGCTGGAGCCGATCTTGATGCCGCAGTCGCTGCTCGCCGCGTGTGGCTTGACCGGTGTCGGCGCCGCTCTCCTGGCTCGCGACCGGCTGAGCAAGCGCCTCGCGCTGGCGGCCGTACTCGGTCAGAGCGTGTACGTCATCGGGGGGCTCGCGGTGACCAGAGCGCCTCGCCCGGTCTGGGCGGCACTGCTGACCGCACCGCGGTTCTTGGCCGAGCGGCTTGGCCTCTTTGGTCGCCTGCTGACCAAGGGCGGGCCGACCGAATGGGAGCGGACGCCACGGGATCGCGAGCGGTGACCCCGATGGTGGGCCGGAGGAGGCGACGGCCGGGGCGCATCGCTCGCTCGGGTCCGGTCAAGGTCGTCCATTTTCCGAGCGGCTACGACGATGATCCCCGCAGCTACATCGGGTTGCTTAAGCGAGCGCTGGAACGGCGCGGCGTTGAACACAGGGCTGTTCCAGCGCTGACTCCCGGTTGGGCCGCGAGCACTACCGATGTCGATGTCGTTCACCTCCACTGGCTTGAATTCATCGTGCAAAGCGACGACCGCCGCGTCAGGGGCATTCCCCGCACGGTGGCGCGAACCGCGCGCGTCGCGGCGGCGCTGCTCACTTTGCATCGGCGCGGGATCCCGATCGTGTGGACGGTCCACAACCTGAGACCGCACGAGCAGGCTCACCGGCTACTGGACCGCGCCCTCGCCGCCGTGGTGGTCCGCTTGGCCGACCGCCTGATCGTGCATTCGGACTACGCTCGGGCCCGGGTTGAGGACCGTTACGGCAGCGCTGGCAAGACGACCGTCATCCCTCACGGCAATTACGTGGGCGCCTATCCTCCCGAGACGCGCAGCCGTGCTCAGCTACGCCGCGCACGGGGCATTCCCGATCACGCCTTCGTGTTTCTCGCCTTTGGTCAGGTGCGCCCCTACAAGCGCCTCCGCGATGTCGTCTCGGCGCTGGCCAGCCTGCCCGGCGGTGACGTCCGGCTGCTGGTCGCCGGCGAGCCGACGGTGGACGCAGAGGCTTCCGACCTTCGCTCTGCGGCGAGCCTGGGCCCGCGTGTGCAGCTGGACCTCCGCCGCATCCCCGATTGCGAGGTCATGGCGCTGCACCGCCTGGCTGATGCTGCCGTGATCGCTTATCGCGACGTGTTCTCGAGTGGAGCCCTGCTCCTGGCCGTCTCATGCGGGCTCCCCGTGGTGGCGCCGGCGCACGGATCGGCGGCGGAGCTGGTGGAGGGTCCGGCGATTGAATCCTTTCCCCCGGGTGGCCTGGCCGATGCTCTCGAGCGGATGCGCCACGGGGACCAGCAGGCGCGTGCCGCGGCGGCCCTGCGGTCTGCCCGGGCCTATCCGTGGAGCGGCGTGGCGGCAGCGACGCTCGCGCTCTACTCCGAGGCGCTGGCGCAAGTTCGCCGCCCGCTGTGACCTCCGTTGGAGCGGTCATCCTGAGCTTTGGGCACAGTCCGCGCTTTCTCGGTCTGCTGGCCGAAGTCACCGCGGTCATAGACCCGTCGGACGTCGTAGTCGCCCACAATCCGTACTCGTCTGAGGACGCCTGGCTACCCAACGTTCCCGAAGGGGTTCGCCTGATCGCTCTGCCAGACAATGTCGGTTACGGCCCGGCGATGAACGCCGGGATTGGGGCGGTCTCTTCTGAGTGGGTGATGCTGCTCACCCACGACGCGCAGCTCGATCGAGACCAGCTCCGATTGCTTCTGCGTCGCTGCCAGGACTTGGCGCCCGATGTCGGGGTGGCGGGGTCCGTCGCTTCTGTTTCCCGACGGAACTCGGTCGTTTGGCTCAGAGATCGATGAACACGGCTGGGTGCGCCATAGAACCGCCCCCCCGGCCGAGGGAGCTGTGGCGGACGTTTGGTTCGTAGATGGTTCGGCGATGCTGGTGCGACGGGGCGCGTGGCGTGCCATCGGGGGACTTTGTACCCGCTACTTCATGTATTTCGAGGAGGCTGACTTCTCGGATCGCGCCCGGCTTGGCGGATGGCGCACGGTGCTGCTCAGTGAGGTTCAGCTTCGGAGCGCGCCCGGGAGCTCGGGACGGCCGGCTGCCTACGGGTTTCTGTATGCCCGCAACGGATACGATTGGGCTCGGCGCATGCGTAGCCCAGAGGTGGCTCGAATGTTCGCGCTGGCCCAGATCCGACATGTTCGGTATTCGCTTCCATACCGTCGGGGAGGCTTGCGGCCATCGGTTGCGCTGCCGGCGCTGACTGTAAGCGTCGGACGGCTGCTAGGACTCGCGGCAGCGATGACCGGACGGGTAAACGGCCGGCCTCCGGGCTACTTGACGTGGCGGTCAGACATCGACCGTGGCTAGGCGCAAACCGACTTCAATAGGGTGGTGTGGATGCTTGATATCGACGGACGCTGGCAGGGACCC
>JBOGYN010000581.1:0-4026 GCA_050696855.1 Solirubrobacteraceae bacterium
GCCAAAGGGCTACGTTCGGCGCGGTTAGTGCCACGTTCATCCCCCCGCTGCGATGCACAGGTTCAGGACCCTCGACCGACAGATCGCGACACGGTCAAGAGCCTCACCGGACGCAAGCCCTGATCGGAGCGCGCTCGCCCGTCCCTTTCAGGCTCCGCTGGCCGCGCTGGCAGGATCGACGGTGTGGGCCCCGCACTTCTGATCGCATGGGCAAGCCGATAGAGCGGAGGTGCCGCATCCGGCCCGAAGGAGCAGTCTGGCTGCCGCCTCCTGGACCGATCCGCCTGTCCCTGGTGGGTGGCGGCGGCACTGAGCCTTGGGCCTGCCGCTTTGATCGACCACCAGCGGTCGATCGCTTGACGTTAGTGTGGCAGCAACATGGCTGATGACAACGCGGCGCGAGGGGCGCTTGGCAATTACTTCGACGCGCTGAGATCACTCGATCCAGAGCGAATCGCGAGCGCCTTCACTGCGGATGGCGAGATCGAGGATCCGGTAGGAAGCCCGGTCCACCGGGGGCGCGCAGCGATTGCGGCTTACTTCGCTGGCGGGATGTGCGCCGGAGCTAGCGCAGTCGAGATTGAGATAGTCAGCGCGATGCCATCGGGCGGCGCTATCGCCGCGCACTGGCGTATGACAGCGCATTCGAAGAAAGGGCACAACGTCGAGGCCGAGGGGATCGATGTGCTCACGGTCGATCAGCGCGGCCTGATTCTCCGAGCCGAGGGGTACTGGGACCTGACCGCTTTCCGTGCGGCGCTGGCAGGTCCCTGATTACAGGAACCCAACGGTTGATTTGCAGCAGCTGACGGCGTGGGCTGGACTGCTCCAATGTCGCCTCAGCGGCCACAAGCGTTCGGCTTCCGCTTCGGGCGCCGGCCGACGGAAAGCGGCAGCGTCAGCGCCGTGAAGACGGGAAGCTGGTGCCCGGTCCTTCGTGAACGCTGTCATCTCGCACCAGCCGGTCCCGGCGGCTGCTGCTAGCCGGAAGCTGCCTCTGGCCTAGTCGTGTGGGCCGTCGCCCACGACCACGAACTCCAGCTCGCTGGCGAAGTCATCGAAACAGCGGCCACACACCCACTCGAACCCCGATCCGCTGGGCTCCACGGTCGCGTAGCCCTCAAAATGGATCTCGTGCGTGTCATCGGAGAGCCAGTCCTCGCCCGCTCGCGAGGGCGGAACGAACTTAGCCCAACAGAACAAGCAATGGTCGTGATCCCACGTGGGGGCCGGGGCGGCGTACTCCCGCCAGCGAAAGTGAGTCGCGTTCGCGGCGCCTGGGCTGGTGCGTCGCCAGTCGTCGGGAGGCACGGGCATGACGGGCAATATCGACAGGTCTGTCAGTGGCCATGAGATTCTCCCCGTAGGCGGCCACCGGAATTCCCCATGGGCGGCCGCTAATTCTCCCTATGGGCGGCCACGAATCTCCCCACCGGTTCTGTCCTGAGCGCCCGGTATTCCCGCGCGTCTTGACTATCGAGACGCGATCGGGAGGCGGGCAGATGAAGAAGCCGGAGGCTGTGATGGAGATTCTGGAGGCGTATGACCTGACGGGCTCGTTCCGGGCGGCGGCGGGTTTGGTCGGGTGTGATCACAAGACGGTCGCGTATTGGGTGCGTCAGCGTGATGAGGCGGGTGGGATGCCGGTGGTGGAGCGGGCACGGCCGGCGATGGAGGCGGTGTTCGCCGCGAAGATCGATGAGTTGGTTGATCGCTCGCATGGTCAGATCCGGGGTGATGCCGCGCATCGGAAGCTGGTCGCGATCGGGTACCTGGGGTCTGAGCGGACGACGCGGCGGTGGGTCGCTGAGTCCAAGCGGCGGTGGCGCCGGCGCAATGGGCGGCGGACGCGGCCGTGGATTCCGGAGCCGGGGTTATGGATGCAGTGGGACTATGGCGACGGGCCGACGGTCGAGGACCGCGCGACGGTGTTGTTCTGCGCGTGGCTGGCCTGGTCACGGTTTCGGGTGGTGGTGCCGTTGCGCGACAAGACGCTCCCATCGGTGGTGCTCGGCTTGGACCGGGCGCTGCGCATGTTCGGCGGCGTGCCGACCTACGCGCTCACCGACAACGAGAAGACGGTGAGCGTGGACCATGTGTGCGGGATCGCGGTCCGCAACCCGCAGATCGTGGAGGTCGCCCGGCATTATGGGCTGACGATCGCGACGTGCGTGCCCGCGGACCCCCAATCGAAGGGCGGGTCAGAGGCAACTGTGCGGGTCGCGAAGGCCGATCTCGTCCCGACTGACCATAACCTCCGGCCTGGCTACCGGTCCTTCGCCGAGGTCGAGGCAGCGTGTGAGGCGTTCATGGCGGATGTCAACACGCGCCCGCACCGCTCAACGCTCGAGCCGCCGTTGTTCAGGTTGGCGGAGGAGCACGACCGGTTGCATCGGCTCCCGAGGCTGCCGCACACGCTGTGCTTCGGCGAGACCCGCAAGGTGAACTGGCAGTCGCTGATCAGTGTCGGCGCAGCGCAGTACTCCGTTCCGCACGAACTGATCGATCAGCGGGTGTGGGCTCGGATCGCCGGCGAGCAGCTGATCGTGGTCCATGTCGACGGGCCCGGCGGTCCGCGTGAGGTCGCGCGGCATCGGCTGACCACGCCGGGCCGGCCGAGCATCCAGGACGAGCACTACCCACCGCGGCCGGCTGGTGCGCTCGAGCGCCGCCCCCGGGCCCGCTCAGACGAGGAACGCGCGTTCCTCGAACTTGGCGACGGTGCCGAGACATGGTTGATCAAGGCGGGCGCCGCGGGTGCGCAACGGGTGCGGCGCAAGATGGCCGAGGCGGTCGACCTCGCCAAGCTCCACGGCACCGACGAGGTCGCCCACGCGCTGAAGAGGTGCGCTAACGCCGGCCGGTTCGGCGACGGGGATCTCGCTCAGGTCCTCACCCATCAGCAACAGGCCGGCGGGGATCTGATTCTCTTGCCGCGCTCAGAGGAGCACTCGCTGCAACGCTCAACCCGCAGCTGGGAGGGCCTCGGGCGATGAACACCGAGAATCTCGACAGCCGGCGCGAAACCGAGGCGCTGAGAGCCCCGCTGAGGTGCTGCAAGCACCTCCCGCGACCAAACGGTCGCGCTGATCGGCGCCCCTGCGCACGGTTCGGGGGTGCCAGATGACGGTCAAGCCGCCCGCGCCGCCGCCCCTCCCCGGCGAGCTCGAGCGCCTGCTGCACCGCTTGCGCTTGCCTTACGTCCGCAGGGCGGCGCCGGACGTGATCGCGACTGCGACCGCGCAACGCTGGGAACACGCCGAAATGCTCAAAGTCCTGCTCGCCGAGGAAGCGGCCGGGCGTGACCAGGCAACGATCCGAACCAGACGCCGCGCGTCGAACCTGCCCGCCGGGAAGACGTTCGACGCCTGGGAACCCGAGCGGTCCGTGATCCCATCGGCGACCCAACACGCGCTCCGCACGCTGGAATGGATCGACCGCCACGAGGTGTTGTGTGTCTGCGGCCCAAGCGGGACGGGGAAGTCGCACTTCATCGAAGCGATCGGTCACCTCGCGATCGACAAAGGCCGCACCGTCGCGTGGCACACCCCCGAGACGCTCGCACAACTGCTGCGCCGCCACCGCGTCGACGACAGCGTCAACAAGGCGATCGGGAAGCTGATCCGCGTCGATCTGGTGGTGGTTGATGACGTCGGCCTACTTCCGATCTCCACCGACGCGGCCGAGGCGTTGTTCCGCGTGGTCGATGCCGCATACGAGAAACGGTCCATCGCCATCTCGTCGAATATCCACCCCTCAGGATTCGACGAGCTGATGCCCAAGAGCCTCGCCACCGCGACAGTCGAGCGGCTCCTTCACCATGCGCACGTCCTGATCACCGACGGCCAGGACAGCTACCGACTCGCGCAAGCGACCGCCGGCAAGGGGGTCAAACCACTCCACTAAACCGGAAACAAGCATTACTGTTGGTGGGGAGATTCGTGGCCGCCAGCGGGGAGAAAAGATGGCCACCAGTGGGGAAATTCGTGGCCGCCGCTGGGGAGAACGCGATGGCCATTGACACCG
>JBOGYN010000582.1:0-9463 GCA_050696855.1 Solirubrobacteraceae bacterium
GTGTACGACCTCGTGATCGTCGACTCGCCGGCGGCCGGTCACGGGCTCGGGGTCCTGCGCACGCCGCGAACGTTCGCCGAGATCGCCCGGGTGGGGCCGATCGCCTCGATCGCGCAGCGGATCGCGGCCACGATCGCCGACCCGTCGCTCACCGCCGTGCTCGCGGTCGCCACCGCCGAGGAGATGCCGGTCAACGAGACGCTGTGGCTGCGCGATGCGCTGGAGTCAGACGGTTTGGCGCTGGAGGCGGTGCTGGTCAACGCGTGTTACCCCCAGCGCTTCAAGGCCGGCGAGCGCAAGCAGCTCGAGCAGGCGCGCGCCTCGGCCACCTCACCGCTGGCGTCGGCGGCGATTCGCGCGGCGCTCTCCGAACAGGTGCGGGCCAAGTCCCAGAGCCAGCAGTTCGCGCGCCTGGCCGCTGGGCTCGGGATGGACCTCGTCTCGCTCCCCTATCTGTTCGCCGAGCAGATCGCGGGCCCCGAGCTCGAGCAGCTGGCGGACGCGCTGGCCATCTTCACCCCGTGAGCTTCGCCGCCCACCGGCCGCTCCGGAGACCCGACTCGATCGCTCCGTCGATGAATCCCGCCCAGCCGTTGGCGAGGTCCGATCCGGCCAGCAGCACGTTGCCCTCCGGTCGCTGCATCGCCGCGTGGTGGTGCTCATACCAGCCCGGCCGGTGAATCGCCCAGGTGCCCCGCGAGAACTCGTCGGCCAACCAGTCGTGTGCCGTGGATCCGAGCGCCTCGTATCCCGGCAGCATCTCATCCAACGCGCACTGGAGCGCAAGTGTGTCCGACACGTCGCAGCGTTCGGCGTCGGGCCCAAAGCCGATCAGCAGTTGCGTGCCGTCGTCGAACAACTCCTCGGTATTCAGGTAGCCGAACGGGTGACCGGTGCGGATCGAGTTCTGCCGCGCCGGCTCCCCGCGCGCGTGGATCATCAGCTTGATGCCGCGCGAAGCCTGACCCAGCGCGATCGCGCGCTGCTTGTCCCCAGCGAGCTCGGGGGTGAAATCAATCGCCCCAAGCGCGTTCAGCGGCACCGCGATGATCGCGGCGCGGGCCACGAACCCCTCGCCGTCGCGGCTGGTCACCTCCACGCGGCCGGCGCGCCGAGCCACGGCGGCCACGGCCGTCGCCGTCCGGAGCTCGAACTGCGCCGCGGTGGCGATCGAGTGCAGCAGGGCGCCGGTGCCCCCGACGATCGAGAGGCGCCCACTCGTCTGCTGCGTGAGCTCGAGGCTCGAGCCCGACAGGGCGTGCCAGCGCAGGACTGACACCGCCCCCGCCTGATCCAGCGGCGCGTGCGCGAGGGACTCGAGCTCGGCACTGACCACGGCGCGCTCCTCCCCAGACAGGGAGAGCTCAGCGACGCGATCGGCGATCGTCAGCCGGTCAAAGCGCGCCAACTCGGCGATCGCATGCCGCGGATCGTGGGGCAGCGGCAGCGCGGCGTCGACGCCGTGCACGAAGGCATCCCAGCCGCGGCGCGCGATCTCGTTGCGCTCGGCGAGCGTGCCGCGCCGGCGCTCCCCATCCACGTACCAGCTGACGCGCTCGGCCTCCGGGCCCAGCTGCACCCCGAGGCCGGCCCGGGTCAGCTCCGCGAACGTGTGGGGCTGGTGCCAGTGGACCCACGCGCCGCCGAGCTCGATCTTCGTGTCCGCCCACTCCGCGCTCCAGGTGCGCCCGCCAATTCGCGAGCGCCCCTCGAGCACCAGGACCGACCGACCACTGAGCGCGCACTCGCGCGCCGCCGCGACGCCGGCGAACCCGCCCCCGACCACGATCACGTCGTAGATCACCCGCGTCGCCGGACGGCGGCGTCGACCGCGACCGCGCCGGTCCCATCCACCCCGACGACCACCGGGTTGCATTCGACCACCGCCAGCGAGTGCTCCACGAGCACGCGGGCGATGCCCTCCGCGAGCGTCGCCGCAGCACCGAGATCGAGGCGCGCGCCGCCGCGACCGCCGAGCAGCAACGGTGCGCCGCGCAGCGAGCGCAGCGCGCGCTCGATCCGCCCCGCGTCCGCGGGCAGCGGCACAATCACCACGTCGTCGAGCAGCTCGGCCCAGATCCCGCCCAGCCCGAGCACGAGCGCGGGGACGATGGCATCCGCACGGGCGGCGACGAGCAGCTCGAGCCCGGGCGAAGCCATTCGCTCGGCCAGGACAGTCCCGCCGTACTGCCCGGCCAGTGCCGCGAGGCGCCGGTAGGCGAGTCGCAGCTCGGGCTCTGAGCGCAGGTGCAGGACGACGGCGTCCAGCTCGGACTTGTGCTGCACCGCCCCGGCGCTCAGCTTCAACGCCACGTGACCGCCGAGCGCCGCCAGCGCGGCGACCGCGTCATCCTCACCGGCCACGGTCCGCCCGTCGGGAACGCTCAGGCCTTCCGCTCGCAGCAGAGCCTTGGCCTCATCCTCGGCCAGCCACTCCCCGGCCTGGCGCCCGCGGCCGTCCAGCGCTCGGGCGAGCGCTCCGATCTCGCGCAGCCGAGCCGCGTCGCCGGGCGAGCGAAGCCGCGCGGCGGCGCAGCGCAGCCCGGTCCGGAGTCCCGCGCCGGCGGCCACGCCGGCCCGGGCGAACTCCCACGCGGCGACATCGTCGAGCAGTTCGGGCAAGGTCGAGGACACGAGCGTCGCCACCGGGCTCAGCGCCGCGCCCGCGATCACCGCTTCGCGGACCGCGCGCCAGGATTCCTCGCTGGCCCCGGTGAGGCCGGGCGGCTGGTCGTAGAAGACGAGCACCTGGCCGATCGCCGGGTCCTCGCCGAGGGTCCGCACCAGCTCCGCGAGGGGATCGCGAACGCCCCACAGCATCGTCGTGTAGTCGAGTGGGTTGGCGACCGTCGCCGCGCCCGGGAGCAGTGCTCGGAGCCGCTGCACGGTAGCCGGGGCGAGCTCGGGCAGCTCAAGCCCGATGCGCTGCGCCTCGTCGGCGCCCTGGGCTGAGTCCCCGCCGGAGCAGGTCATGATCGCGAGTCCCCGCTCGGGTGTCCGCGCCCGCGCCGGTCCCGATCCGGGCCCGGGCACCGCGAGCGTCTTGGCGAGCTCGAGCAGGTCGTGGACGTCGTCCGCCCACACGGCGCCGGCTTCGCTGACCAGGCCGCGGAACACGCGCTGATCCCCGGTCAGGGCGCCGCTGTGGGCGGCCGCGGCCTGGGCCCCGGCCGGCGAGCGCCCCACCTTCAGCACGACGACCGGCACGCCGGCTTCGGCGCACGCCGCCAGGGCGTCGCACAGCCCCGGGCCACCATCATCCTCGAGGTACAGCGCGATCGAACCGACCCGATCGTCGTGGGCCAGGAACTCGAGATAGTCGGCCGCCGTCAGGACCGCCTGGTTGCCGCTGGCGATCACGGTGTCAAAACGCAGTCCTCGCTTGCTCGCGAGCGCGTTTACGGCCACGTTCCCGCTCTGTGAGACGAGCGCCACGGTGCCCGGCTCGCGGGGCACGAGCGCGTCGCCCCACAGGGCGATCCGTCGGCCGGGCGCGACGATCCCGTTGCAGTTCGGGCCGCACACCGGGAGGCGGTGGCGGGCCGCGGCCGCGACCAGGTCACGCTGGTGGGCGGCCCCCTGGGGCACTTCGCCAAAGCCGGCGCTGAGCACGACCGCCCCGCCACAGCCACGCGCCCCGGCCTGCTCGATCACCTCGGCCACGCCGGCCGCGGGGATCGCGACCACGAGTGCGTCGACCGCGACCGGGAGCTCGGTGACGCTCGGCACGCACGGGTGGCCGAGAACGTCCTCGCGCCGAGGGTTGACCCCCCATACCGTGCCCTCGAAGCCGACGGCCGCGATGTTCAGCAGCGCCTCGCCCGCGTAGCTGCCGGGCCGGTCGGTCGCGCCGACGACCGCGATCGAGGTCGGCGCCATCAGGCGCCCTAGGTCGAGGACCGCCCCGGTCTCGACGGCCGTCAATGGATCGTCGCCTCTACCCCGCGGCGCTCGAGGGCGCGGGCGATGATCAACCGCTGGATCTCGCTCGTGCCCTCCCAGATTCGGTCCACGCGAAGTTCGCGCAGGTAGCGCTCGGCCACGTTGCCCCGCAGGTAGCCGCGACCGCCGAACGCCTGCACGGCGCGATCGGCGCAGCGACCGGCCGCTTCACTGACGAACAGCTTCGCCATCGAGGCCTTGGCATGGATCAACTTCGGGTCCGCGCCGGCGTCGACCATCGAGCAGACATGCAGGGCCAGCAGCCGCCCGAGGGTCGCGTCCGTGGCCGAGTCCGCGAGCGGGAACGAGATCCCCTGGTAGTCCATGATCCGCCGCCCGCCCTGAACTCGTTGCAGCGCCCAGCTCGTCGTCTCTTCGAGCAGTCGCCACATCGCACCGAGGCCGTGAGTCGCGATCCCGAGTCGCTCCTCGGTGAACCAGCCGCGCTGCAACTGCTCGCCGTTGCCCACCCCGCCGACCACGGCGTCGGGCCCGACCTCCACGTCGGTGAAGCGGATCGTCGGGTGACCGTGGGGGTAGTTGTGGGTGAATTTCGGATCGTCGACGAACTCCACCCCGGCCGCATCGGGTGCCACCAGGAACAGCGTCGGCAGCTTCTGTGAGTCCGCGATCACGTTCGCCATCACGATCAGCACCCGGGCCACGTCGCCTGAGGTCACGAACCACTTCTCGCCGTTGATCCGCCAGCCGGCGTCGGTGGCCACAGCCGTACTGGCGATCCCACCCGGATCCGACCCGGCCTCGGCCTCGGTGACCGCGTACGCGTCGCCGCCCTCGCCGCGCAGCGCCGGAGCGACATAGCGCTCGATCTGGGCCGGGGTCCCCTCCAGCAGCACGTTGTAGACGTTCGGGACATGCCAGTGCAGACCGCCCGTGACGCGACCGAACTGCTCGTTGACGAGGAACCACTCGACCATCGACCAACCCTGTCCCCCGTGCTGCACCGAAACGCGTCCACCCTGCAGGCGCGCGGCGATCGCGGCGCGCGTGATCTCGGCGACCGTCTCCTGTGGTAGCCGGCCGGCGCGCTCCTCGGCCTCCACCTCGAGCGGGATCAAGGTCCGTTCCACGAACTCGCGGGCGCGTTGCTGGAGCTCGAGCTGCTCGGTGGTCAGCTCGGGGGCGGCGGGGATGGTGGTGCTCATCGGAGCTCCTCTGGATCGTGGTTCTGGCGGGCGGGCGGAGCGAGCCGCGCGAGCCGCTCGCGGTCAGCGGCGGTCAGCGAAGCGCCGAGACCGGGCAGCGCCAGCAGCAGGTTGTGGTGGTTGGCGATCACCGCAGCCGCGCGGGAGCGAGCGCGCTCCACCTCCGGGTCGACGACGCCGGCGTTGCCGTCGATCAGTTCGACGACCTCGTGCAGGTAACCGAGCCACCGTCGCTGGCTGCCGCGGAGCACCAGGCGCTCGATCCGCTCGCGCTCGCGGGCGACCGCCGCGGTCGGGGCACGGCGCCCAACGGTCAGCGTCGCCACTGCCTGGGGAAGCTCGCGTTCGGGCTCGGGCGTGATCGACAGCCAGATCGCGCGCTTGACCATGGCGGGTAGACTAACACCAACTGATCACAAAGTCAGGATGGAGCCTATGGAATCCGCCGCCCCGCCAAAATCCGTCCCGCCCGCCGCCGCCGGCACCGCGCTCGAGCCTAGGCTCTACACCGATCCGGACCTGCTCGCGTCAGAGCAGGAGCTGATCTTCGAGCGCACCTGGCAGCTCGCCGGTCACGTGTCCTCGCTGCCTCGTCCCGGCAGTTATCTGACCGCCCGAGCGGGGTCCCAGCCGGTGCTCGTCGTGCGCGACCAGGAGCATCAACTGCGGGCGTTTCAGAACGTCTGCCGCCACCGCGGGTCGCGGCTGCTGAGTGGCTCGGGCCAGTGCAAGGCGGCGATCCGCTGCCGCTACCACGGCTGGACGTACCGGCTCGATGGCTCGCTGATCGGCGTCCCCGAGGGGCTTTCGTTCGAGACGCCGGTGGACAAGCGGGCCCTGGGTCTGATCCCGGCCCGCGTCGAGGAGCTGTGCGGGCTCGTGTTCGTCAACCTCGATCCGGGGGCCACGCCGCTGGCCGAGCTCGTCGGTGATCTGCCCGAGCGGCTCGCCCGCTACCGAATCGAGACCCTGGAACCGTTCGCCCCCGGCACCGGAACCCAGCCGGCCAACTGGAAGGTGATCGCCGACAACTACCTCGAGGGCTACCACATCCCGATCGCCCATCCCAGCCTGATGCGGATGTTCGATTACAAGCACTACGAGCTGGAGGTCCACGACCACCACCTCTGGTTCGATGCCCCCCTGCGCAGCCAGCCGAGCAGCAACCGGCTCGAGCGCCTGTACGCCAAGCTCGTCTCACCGATGCCCGGACTCGGCGCCGGCGATCGCTTGGTCTGGCGCTACGTATTCATCTACCCCAACACGACGATTGACCTCTACCCCGATCAGGTCAACACCTGGCAGATGCTGCCCGACGGCGTCGGGCGCACGCGTGACGTGTTCGCCTGCTACCGGCCGGCGGGCACGGACCCGCGCACCCGGTTCGTGCAGTGGGCCAACCAGCGGCTCAACACGCTCGTCCTCGACGAGGACATCGACCTGGTCGACAACGTCCAGCAGGGGCTGGCGACCCGGGGCTACCGGTGTGGCCCGCTGTCTCGGCGGGAGCGCGGGGTCGGCTGGTTCGCGGACCGCATCCGGGCTGATCTCGCGCCCGTGCTGGGCGGCGAACGAGCGAGCGCATGAACCGGCCCGCCGCCGCCCGGCCAGCTCGAGACGCGCGTGAGCGGATCCTCGCGGCCGCGGTGCGCCGGATCGCCAGCGAAGGGATCGACGGGGTACGGATCGCACGGATCGCGATGGACGCAGGCGTCTCGAGCTCGCTCGTGCACTACCACTTCACCAGCCGCGAGGCGCTCTTGGCCGAGGCGCTCGATTGGTCCTACACGCGCGCCGGCGACGCCCGGATCGCCGCGGGCGAGCCCTCTGGGTCCTCACACGCCGGGCGGCTGGCGTCAATGATCGGTCAGTGCCTGCCGAGCAGCCCGTCGCTGCAGGAGGACTGGGTGCTATGGGTCGAGTTGTGGCTCCGCGCGGTGCGCCATCCGGAGCTGCGCCCGGTCGCCGAGGAGCTCTACGCCCGGCTGCACGCCTGGTTCGCCGACGAGATCACCGCCGGCGTCGCCGCCGGGGAATTTGCCCGTTGCGATCCCCACGAGGTCGCCGACCGCACGCTGGCGCTGATCGACGGCTTCGGGATCCGCACGCTGATCGGCGACTCCACGATCCCGCTTGAGCGCGCCCGCCAGGCCGTGCACGCCGCCCTGGCGCGCGAACTCGGCCTAGAGCCGGGAACCTAAGCCGGCGAGCCCGCGCGCAGCGCCGCTGCCGCCGCGGCCCGGCCGGTCCGGACGGCGCCCTCCATGTAGCCCGCGACCCAGTGGTCAGAACCCGCCACGTAGAACGGCGGCTCGTGGGTTCCGTGCAGCGGACCCACGCGCCCGAGGTCGCCGGGGGCCCATGAGGCGATGTAGCCCAGCGTGTAGGGATCATTCCCCCAGGCGCGCTCGAGCATCGCCTCCGGCCGGCGCGCTCTCTCTCCGTAGAGCGATGCGAGGCCGGCCAGAAGCGTTTGCCGGCGGACTTCCGGCGGCGCCGCGACAAACGCCGCGAACCGCTCGGGCGGCACCAGCAGCGACAGCAGACCATCGCCCTGCGGCCAGGTGGAGCCGAACAGCCACTCGGTCTCGGCGAGCCCGTTCTGACCGGTGAGCTGCCAGAACGATGCCTGGTAGGCGACCACGACCTTGGCGGCGAGCGAGTGTCGCTGGGCGTGCAGTGATCGCAGCCGCTCGACGCTCAGACCATCGATCCTGATGTTCCGCAGCGGACCGGCGGGGAGCGTGCAGATCACCGCCTCGGCCCGGACCTGCTCGCCGTCGGCGAGCGTCACCGTGACCATGGCGGAGCCAACCTCGAGACTGCTCACGGCCGCCTCGAGCCGCACCCGCGAGCCGAGCTCGGCCCCCATCCGCGCGGCCACCGCCGCCGCACCCTCGACGACCCGCAGTCCTTCCCACTTATCGAGGTCATAGAAGCCCTCCCCACCCAGTGTCGCGTGCTTGCGCAGCGCGGCGAGCAGCGAAGTCCGCTCGGGTGCATCGCAGGACAGCGACAGCGAGGCGAGCTCGTGGCGACGGCGGACCGCGGGCCGCGCCCGTTGCTCGCGCAGCCAGGCACCCAGGCTCAGCTCGTCAAAGCGCCGCGCGTCGGGATGACCCCATGGGTCCTCGGGATCGACGGTCGCGGCGAGGCGGGCGAACTCGCCTTCCACGCGCCGGCCGTCAGCGCGCTCGGAATCGTCCATCCACGGGAGCTCGTCACCGATGTAGACGCCGTCGTCCAGGCCCCAGCTCATCTCCCCGGGGTCGGTCACGTAGCTGCCCTGCACCGCCATGCCGAGCTCGTCGACCAGCTCACGGTAAGCCCAGTGCCCGCGGCCGAACACCTCGCCGCCGGCTTGGACGGAGCGCCCGTTGGGCAACCGCACCGCCTCGACCCGCCCGCCGGCGCGGTCCCGGGCTTCGAGCACGACCACGTCAGCTCCCGCTCGAGTGAGGTCGCGCGCCGCCGAGAGCCCGGCCAGGCCGGCGCCGAGGATCGCTACGTCGAGCACTGCGCTCACTTCTTCCTAACTGTCACCGCTTGACACCGCGAGGATCGCTGCGTAGTTTCCTGAATGCCGAGTCAGTATACGTCGTGCTGACGGCAGACGGAACGAGGAGATGAGCCCCCGCCCCAAAGTCGACCATCTGCGCAAGCCGCAGATCATCGCCGCCGCGGCCGAGGTTCTGTATGAGCGCGGGCTGTTCGACACGCGCATTGCCGACATCGCCGAGCGAGCCGGGACCAGCTCACCGACGATCCTCTACTACTTCGAGTCCAAGGACCGGCTGCTCGCGCAGGCCGTCGGCCTGGCCGACCGTGACTTCTACGAGCGGCTTTCCACAGGCCAGGGCAAGCTCGAGCATGCGAGTGAACGGCTCGTCCACCTGATCGAGCAGACCAGCCTCGGCCCCGGCGGGCTGAACGACTACACGCTCTGGATGGAGATCTGGGTTCGCGCCCGCCGGGACCCGAGCGTGCGGCGTTCCTACTTCCGCCTCGACCGCCGGCAGCGCGCGCTGATCGCGGAGATCGTGCGCGACGGACAGCGGGACGGCGAATTCAGCGCCGATGCCGATCCCGAGGACTTCGCCCTCGTATTGAGCGGCCTGCTGGACGGACTCGGCGTCCAGGTCACGCTCGGGCAGCCCGACGTGAGCCCGGTGCGGATGCTGCAGCGTTGCCTGGCGCTCGCGTCTCGCGAGCTCGGGTGCGAGCTGCGCAGTCATCAATCGACAGCAAAAGTGCAGCGGAGAGGAGCAGGATGATTAGCCGGAGGAGCTTCATCAAGCGGACGGGCGCCGCCGCGGCGGGGCTGACCGTCCCGGGCCTGCTCAGCGCCTGCGGCA
>JBOGYN010000583.1:0-1827 GCA_050696855.1 Solirubrobacteraceae bacterium
GGATTGCGGGACAGGCGGTCCTCGCGCACGCAGTCCAGGCAGTACGGGGAAGGCGGTGTGTCCAGCTTCACCACCATCCAGGGCTCCTCGGCGGATGGAAAGCCTGTGCGTCCGCAGGCTGCGCTCCACTCCAGATCCGCGGCCCGGGCGACGCGGTGCCAGCCGCAGCGCCTCTCCTTGGCGTAGGTGGTCAGCGACCGTTCAACAGTTGCGTTGGATGCCACCACGCCACGACCCCCCTCACCGACCTTGCCCCGCTCTGTTGCCAAGATTACGTCAAACCAGTCAAACGTTCAAGGGGCAGCCGAGCCACTCCTCCGCAGAGAATCGCTCCCAGGCGGACTGCCGGGTCATGTTGAGGGCCGCTCCGATGCGGGACCACGGCACGCCCCGGCTGCGCAGCTGGCGGACACAGCTATCGAGGCTCTGGTGTGAATTCCTGGCTGTTCCCGGCGTTCTATGCAACAGATGATCGAGCCTCTTCCGGCGTCTGACCCCTGCGCTGAGGACCGGCCCGCAGGCGGTGACGTTGCCCGGCCGACTGCAGCTCAGTTCGCCGACGCCTACGCGGCTCGGGTGCACAGGTTCGCGGCGATGGTCACGCGCAACGACCAGGACAGTGCGGATCTGGCGCAGGAGGCGCTGCTCAAGGCGTTGCGCGGCCTCGCTCGGTTCCAACCCGGGGCGGGCACCTTGGATGCGTGGGTGTGGCGGATCGTGATCAACACGGCCAGGGACGCGGGCCGCCTGCGCACCAGACGTAGTCTGCTGACCGACCGCTGGTTTAGGGAACACCACGTTTCCGGCGGCGAATGCTCGATCGAGGATGAGGCGATCCACCGACTGAGAGACGCGGAGATCCTCGAGGCGGTGAGGCGTCTGCCCGAGCGGCCCAGAACCATCATCGCGCTCCGTTACGGCGCCCAGCTCGGGACAGGAGAGATCGCGACGCATCTGCGCATGACCCCGCCAGCCGTGTCGATGGCAACCGGACGCGCGCTGTCACGACTTCGACGCCAACTGGAGGAAATGCCATGACCCCGCTTCTCGAGGTGGACCGCTACGCCGGTGACCCTCTCGCCCAACGACTGCAGCGACTCGACATCCGCCTCCCGACCGAACTGCTCAGCATTGGCGAGCTGGACGGCGGCGGTCGGCGTCGTCCCGCGGCGCGAAGACAACGGCTGCGCCTTGGTGGGCGGGTGGCCATGGCGGCCGGCGTCGCCGTTGCCGGTTCGACGGTCGCCGTCAGCGTGTTTCACGTTGGCAGCGCCTCGACGGCGACACTGCACGTGCCCGGATTCACCGTCGAGGTCGCCGCCTCGGCTCGCACGGCTGCACGGATGAATCGCGAGCAGGCGACGGCTGTCGCTGTGGCGTGGCTTTCACGACACCCCTTTGCGGCGGGGGATACGACACGATTCACGGGGTTCGCCGTCACCGGCGCAACCTATGAGTCAGGCGTCCTCAAGGTATGGGAGAACTGCGGAGCGCACTGGTTCCTCCCTGAGCCGTCGAATCTATGGGTGATCGATCTGACGGCTCCGCCGCAACTGGGATCGACGTATGTCCGGGGCAGCGTGCTCGTCGACGACGACACCGGACAGGCGCAGTACGCAGACCTTCTGACCAGCAGGACGACCCCCTCGGGCTGCTGATGCGGACGTCAACCGCGGACGCGCGAGCTTCGCCATCGGGCTCTCGGCTCTGTTCGCCTCACCTTCTGCACCATCCCGCCGTTTGTCTTCGCCGGCGCGCAGGCGGTCGCCAGGAGGGGAGGGCCGGCGTGCGCGAAGGGAGCACGCCGCAGCAGCGAGGAGATCCACT
>JBOGYN010000584.1:0-2801 GCA_050696855.1 Solirubrobacteraceae bacterium
CTGCATCTGGCGCAGCACGATCACCAGGCCGATGGCCGAGGCGAACAGGATGAACTCCTCGCCCATCGTGTCAACCCCGCGATAGTCGTAGGTGATGCTGTTGACGATGTCAGTCGCCTGGCGCTCGGGCACCGCGACGTGGGCGAGCAGGAGCCCGTAGCGACCGTGGAAATGACCGACGCCCGGCAGCCCGGCCAGCCCGTAGACGAGCAGCGCCGCGAGCGCGGCTGCCGCGATGAGGAAGAGCCTGCGGCGCCCCGGGTGGCTCACTGCTCGATCTCAGGCTGGTCATCGCGATGCTCGCGCAGCTTGGCGAGCGTCAGCAGGATCATCACGGGCAGCCCGACCGCGCCGATCACGATCTCCGACAGGGCCACGTCAGGAGCCTGGAAGGTGAAGAACAGGATCGCCAGAAGCAGCCCGAATACCCCTGAGACGATCGCCTGGCGCAACGGATCGCGACAGATCACCACCGCCGTACCGCCGAGCCCGACGAGGATCAGCGCCGCGGCCTGGAGCACGCTCACGGCCCCGCCGGTCCCTCGGTCGGAGGGATGTCAAGGTGACCGCGCTCGCGCAGGCGCGCCGCCCGGGCGGTGATGTGCGTAAGCACCGGGGTGGTGACCAGGAAAAAGCCGGCGACCAGAAGCCCCTTGTTCGCGATCACGGAAAAGCCCTCGCGAGCCAAGATCGCTCCCGCGATCAGCAACGCGCCGACGCTGGCGGGTCCGGTGTAGTGCAGGCGGTCCAGGGGGCCGCGCATGATCACCACGCCGAGCACGCAGAACAGCTCCAACGCCACCCCGGCGATCAGCAGCGCGGCGACGACCACATCACCGAGCACGACGTGCCTCAGGCTCCCGGGTCACAGCTCCCCCTCGAGGAAGCGGACGAAGGCGACCGATCCAATGAACGACATCACCGCCAGCGCGACCGCCAGATCCACGAATGGCTGGCGGTGAAAGCCTTCGGCGAGCAGCAACAGCACGAGCGTGGCGATCACCCCGGTCAGGCTGAGCGCCACCAGACCTTCGATCGCGTCTGAGAGCAGGCACGTCAACCCGAGCGGAAACGGGCCGGCGATCAGCAGCACCACCGCGGCAATGACCCACCCGTTCATCCGAGGCCAAGCGGGTCGACGCTGGCCCGGTCATGCGGCTGGGGGACGAGTTGATGGACGAGCATCACTTCCGTGGCCGGCTCGACGTCGAGCACGATCGTGTTGGGCGCAAACGAGCCGACCGCGGCGGCCAGGGCGCAGCGGGCGCTCACTTCCCCGGGGCCGCCGGTGGGATCGAAGCGCACCGCCCGCAGCGCGCCGGGCGCGCGCTCGCCGCCCCGCAGCGCGCGGACCAGGACCGAGGTGAGGAGCCGCATGTCGGTCCCGAACTTGGCCAGCGGGCGCCACAGCCCGAGCGCCCAGCGCGCGCGGGGATCGAAGGCGACCAGGCGCTCGGCGTAGACGAGCGTGGAGCCGGTCGCCCCGACCGCGGCGGCCACCGCGCCATCCACCAGGTTGGCCAACACGACGGTGTCTTCCAGCCACATCCACAGCCCGGCGCAGACCAGCCACCAGACCAGCCAGCAGGCCGCGATCGCCCGCCCCGACGGGGCCGGGCTGCGCAGCGGCGGCGACGATGGGACGTTCGAGGACGGCGTTGTTAGAACGTTATGGTGCGACCCGGCGGAAGCCGGCCAGGGGCTGCATCACCCGGCGTGCTGGTCAACCGCGCACTCGAGCAGGAGCGCGTGAACGAAGGCTTGGGGGAGGTTGCCGCGCAGCTGTCGCTGGGTGACGTCGAACTCCTCAGAGCACAGTCCGGGCGGGCCACAGGCGGCTCGGTTTCGCTCAAACCAGCGCGCGGCGGCGAGTTGGTCGCCCTGCTGCTGGTAGGCGAGGGCGAGCAGGAACCCGCAGAGCAGGAAGGCACCCTCAGATTCACCCAATGGACGTTCGTCGGGGCGGTAGCGGTAGCAGTAGCCGTCCTGGGTGAGCTCTGAGACGACAGCCTGGAGAGTGGCGAGCGAGCGTGGGTCAGAGGCGGGGATCGCGCCACGGATCGCCGGCAGCAGCAGGGCCGCGTCGATGCGCGGATCGCCCGGCGAGCGCTGCCAGCGCCCGGAGGGGTGCAGGGCGTGGGCGGCGGTGTCAGAGACGATCGTGTCGGCCAGGGACACCCATTGGGAGGCTTGCTCACCGCGCGGACCCTGCTGGGCGATCTCGCGCAGCCCCGCGGCGCAGATCAGCCGGCTGTGGGTCCAGGCGTCGGGGTCGAGCTCCCAGATGCCGGCGTCGGTGTCGGGCTCGTGCCAACGCTGTTCGATCGCGGCGGTCGCCGTCTCGACGGCGCGCCAGGCATCGGTGTCGAGATGGTCGTGACGGGCGGCGGCGGCGAACAGGAGCAGCGCTTCGCCGAACGCGTCGAGCTGAAACTGCTGGTTGACCCAGTTACCGATGATGTCCGACCCGCCCGGATAGCCGGGAAGATCGAGCGGGTGCTGGTCGGGCACGGGGTCGCCGGTGATTGTGTAGGCGGGTTTGAGGTGCGGCCCATCGGCGAGCAGCCGCTCGGCGACAAAGCGCACCGCGTCGTCCATCAGCCGGTAGGGGCCGGCTTTCCCGACGGCTTGGCCGGTGTAGCACTGGTCGCGAATCCAGACGTAGCGGTAGTCGAAGTTGCGCCCCTGGCGGGCGCGCTCGGGTAGGGAGGTGGTCGCCGCGGCGACCATTCCTCCGCCGGCGCTCGTCAGCCCAGAGAGCACGGCATAGGAGTGCCGGGTATCGCGCGGGGCAACGGTGT
>JBOGYN010000585.1:0-5308 GCA_050696855.1 Solirubrobacteraceae bacterium
GGTCAAGCATAGGCGATTCAAATCCCATCGCCTAATCGTTTGTATGGACCACTGACTCGTCGCTTGAGCGGCCACAAATCGACAGGCCAAGCAGCACCCCAATGACGAGGTTCCGGCGTCAACGGGCTCGAGCGCGTGAGAGCGACTACTGTCCCGGCCTGCAGCTGCGCCTCTCGGTCTGCGCCCAGGGCCGGGTAGGTTTCCGTGAGAAGGAACACAAGGCCGTCGACTTTCGTCGTGTAGGACAGGGCGAAGCTCAGTGCGTTTTGCAGCGAGGCCGGCTGACGGTAGCGGTCGACGCCGAGATAGACAGTGACCAGCATCAAAGGTGAGAGGTCACGATGACCGGCGCCTGATCCAGATCGCACTGCCGGGCGCGGTCCCGGGTGAGCCCGCTTTGATCGCGGTCGGGCTAGGGTTCTGAACGTGTCTGCCGTCCCGAGCAACGTTGCCGACCTGGTCGGACGCACGCCGATGGTCAGACTCAAGCGCCTGACCGGCGACCTCGACGTCGACCTGTTCGCCAAGCTCGAGGCCTTCAACCCCGGCGGCAGTGTCAAGGACCGGATCGGGGTGGCGATGATCGATGCCGCCGAGCGCGAGGGACGGATCGAGCCGGGGCGCACGACGATCGTCGAGGCGACCAGCGGCAACACCGGCATCGCGCTGGCTTTCGTCTGCGCGGCCAAGGGCTACGAGCTGATTCTCACCCTGCCCCAGGGCATGAGCCGCGAGCGCGAGAGCCTGCTGCGCCTCTACGGGGCCCGGGTCCAGGTCACCGAGTCGATGGGGGGGATGACCGAGGCGGTCGACGCCGCTCGGGCCCTCGCCACGCGCGACGACATATTCCTCCCCGACCAGTTCTCCAACCCGGCCAACCCCGAGATCCACCGGCGGACCACGGGGCCCGAGCTGTGGGAGGCACTCGACGGCCGGATCGACGTGTTCGTGGCCGGCGTCGGCACCGGGGGCACGGTGACCGGGGTGGGGGAGGTGCTCAAGGAGCGAAACCCCGGTTGCCGGGTGATCGCTGTCGAGCCCCGCAGTTCCCCGGTGCTCTCCGGAGGCGCCCCCGGTCCCCATAAGATCCAGGGGATCGGGGCCGGGTTCGTGCCCGCCGTGCTCAGTCGCGAGCTCCTGGACGAGATCATCACCGTCGAGGACGAGGACGCGATCGAGATGGCACGCACCCTCGCGCGGCGCGAAGGCGTGCTGGCCGGGATTTCGTGCGGCGCCGCGGTCTGGGCGGCCCTCCAGGTTGCGGCGCGGCCCGAGTCACGCGGGATCCGGATCGCCACCATCCTGCCTGACTCGGGCGAGCGTTACGTCTCGACCCCGTTCTTCGCCCCCTGAGCCGGGCGAAGGGCATCGCTACGCTTGCAGTGATGCTCGGGCTCGGCCTGATCGGGCGCGCCACCGCGGAGGTCCGGCGTGATGTGACCGCGGCCCAGAGCCGCGATCCCGCCGCGCGTGGGGTCAGCGCCCTGGCGGTCCTCGCCACCTGGCCAGGTGTGCACGCGCTCCTGGCCCACCGCTTCGCCCACGCCCTGCACCAGGCCGGCGTTCCGTTCGTGCCCCGCGTGATCGCCGCCGTGGCCCGTTCGCTGACCGGGATCGAGATCCACCCCGCGGCGGAGATCGGCGCTGGGTTCTTCATCGATCACGGTATGGGCGTGGTGATCGGCGAGACGGCCGAGATCGGCACCGACGTCACCCTGTATCAGGGCGTGACCCTCGGGGGAACCGGATTCGCGACCGGCAAGCGCCATCCGACTGTGCAGGACAACGTCACGATCGGCTCGGGGGCCAAGCTGCTCGGGCCGATCACGATCGGCCACGGAGCCAGGATCGGGGCCAACAGCGTCGTCATCCACGATGTGCCGCCCAACTCGACAGTGGTCGGCAACCCGGGCCACCCGGTCCGGATCGAAGGCCGCCGTCCCGAAGGGCCCGACGCGGATTGGATCCACCTCCCCGATCCGGTCGCGGACGCGATCAAGGGCCTCTCGAGCCGGATTGCCGCGCTGGAGAGCGCCGAGGCGGGAGAACCGGCGGAGGTGCGGCCTCTGCGGCGGGCGGCCGGGAGCGGCGAGTCCGAGGGGCGGGCCAATCCCCGCACCGGCCCCAATCCCGCCGGAGGCTAGCTGCGAGGCCCAATCCAGCCGGAGGCCAGCCGCGGCGTACCGAGACCGGACGAGGCTAGGCGTGGACCGCGGCCAGGTGCTCCCGGGCCGCCCCGGCGACCTCGTCGGCCTGCGCTTGATCGAGCACCGGGCTGATGGGCAGCGCGAGATGGGTCTGGGCCGCGCGCTCGGTGCCCGGCAGCGCGTGAGACGGGGCGTACTCCCGCATCCCCGGCTGCTCGTGGGTCGGAAGCCGGTAGTAGCGCCGGGCGCCGATGTCGCGAGCGTTGAACGCCGCGGTCAGCGAGTCGGGATCGGGCGTGCGCACCACGTAGAGGTGCCAGGCCGGCTCGGCACCCGCGGTCACCTCGGGCAGGGTAACGAGCTCGCCCAGGCCGGCCTGCTCGTAGTGGGCCGCGGCGGCCCGGCGTCCCTCTGACCAGCGCTCGAGGTGGGGGAGTTGCACCCGCAGAATCGCCGCCTGGAGGGCGTCGAGGCGCGAGTTGTAGCCGATGTCGTCGAAGGTCTGCTTGTCCCGGGAGCCGTGAAAGCGCAGGCTGCGCACCCGCTCAGCCAGTTCGAGGTCTGACGTCGTTACGGCGCCGCCGTCGCCAAAGGCGCCCAGGTTCTTGGAGGGGTAGAAGCTGAAGGTGGCGATCGTGCCCAGCGCGCCGGGGCGACCGGCGGTGCTGCGCGTGCCCAGCGCCTGGGCGGCATCCTCGAGCACCGGGACGCCGAGCGCCTCGATCTCGGCGATCGGGGCCACGTTGCCGAACAGGTGCACGGCGATGACCGCCTTGGTGCGCGGAGTGAGTGCGGCCTTGACGGTCTCCGGGGTGACGCAGAAGGTGTCGGGATCCACGTCGCAGAACACCGGGCGCGCCCCAGTGGGCGGGATCGCCTCGGCACTGGCGTAGAAGGTGAAGGAGGGGACGATCACTTCGTCGCCCGGTCCGACGCCCAGCGCCCGGAGCGCGATCGTGATCGCATCGGTGCCGTTGCCGACCCCGATCGCCGCACGGCAGCCGACGTAGTCGGCCAGCTCGCGCTCGAAGGCCTGGACCTCGGGGCCGAGGATGAAGCCGCCGGAATCGACGACGCGGGTGATCGCGCTCATCAGCTCGTCGCGCAAGGGCGCCAGCGGCGTCGCCGTATCAAACAGGGGGACGGCCATGGGCTCGAGGGTAGCCGGGTGGGCGGCGGTTAGAGCTCTGAGTCGGCTCGGGAACCCAGGGGCTCGCGCTCGGCGCGCACGTATCCGCTGGTGGTGTGCGCCTCGGGGTCTGGCAGGTTGCGGCGGGCGCGAACCAGGTACAGCGGCCGGCCCTTGACCTCGTCGTAGATACGCCCGACGTACTCCCCGATGATGCCGATTGCGATCAGCTCGATCCCGCCGAGTAGGAGCACGACGATCGTCAGGGCGCTGAAGCCCGGCAGGTAGGACCCCAGGATGCGCAGGATGATCACGACCGGGACGGCGATAAAGGCCAGGGTCGAGATCAAGAAGCCCAGCAACGTGGCCAGCTGCAGCGGCCGGTGCGAGAACGAGGAGATCGCGTCCAGCGAGAAGCGCAGCATCTTGGAGAGCGTGTACTTGGTCTCGCCGGCGTAGCGCGAGTCGCGCTGATAGGGGACCGCGGCCTGGGTGTAGCCGACCCAGACCGTCATCCCGCGCAGGAAGCGATTGCGCTCGCGCATCGAGAGCAGGGCGTCGAGCGCGCGCCGATCGAGGAGGCGGAAGTCGCCCGAGTTGGCCTGGAGCTCGACCTGAGCGAGCTTGTCGAACAGGCTGTAGAACCAGCGCGCGGTGGTGAGCTTGAACTTCGACTCGCCCCGGCGGTGCTCGCGGACGGCGTACACGACGTCGCAGCCCGCTCGCCAATGCTCGAGCATCGTCGCGATCAGCTCCGGCGGGTCCTGGAGATCGGCGTCGAGCATCACCACGGCGTCGCCCTGGGCGTGGTCGAGTCCCGCGGTCAGCGCCGTCTGGTGACCGAAGTTCCGGGACAGGTGGACCACCCGGACCCGTGGATCGCCGGCGGCCAGGGTTTCGAGCATCAGCGGCGAGCCGTCGCTGGAGCCGTCGTCGACCAGGACGAGCTCGAACGGGAGTCCCTCTAGCGCGGCGCAGACCCGCGCGTGGAACTCGCCGATCGTCCCTTCCTCGTTGTAGACCGGGGCGACGACGCTCACCAACCCGGGTGATCGGGGGCCGGAGAGGGTGATGTCCGTATCGCCGATCATCGCCTCATCCTACGACCACGAGCATACGACCACGAGCATGCTCAGTACCCGATCATCGCGGCCGCGTGGGGGATGTACCCGGGCAGCTGCACCAGTTGGACGAGGCAGGTCAGCCCCAGGGTCGCGCGCAGCAGACGTCGGTCGGAGGACAGCGCCGTCAGCGGTAGCAGCCAGCACACATACCAAGGCAGCAGCGAGTTGGCCGAGACCAGCAACGCGAAGGTCGCCCAGCCGGCGCCGTCGATCCAGTCCATCTGCCCGTGCCACACCTTGCGCAGCAGCTTCACCGTCACGACGAGGAAGACCGCGGTGAACAGGAAACCGAGGACGTGACCGACGGCCGATGCGCCGAGCGTGATGATCAGACCGGGGATGCTGTGCCAGTCGCCTGAGGCCTGGCTGCGCTCGACGGTCGGGAACATGTTGACGATGCCGGCCCCGAACACGACCAGACCGAGGGCCGCGATCGCGGCGAGTGAGACTCCGGAGGCGAGCAACAGCTTCTTGCGGCGTGTGCGGTCGCGCAACGGACCGCCGGCGGCGAGGGCAAAGGGGAGCACGAGCCCGGCGGTGAGCTTGATCCCGACGGCGAGCATGGTCAGCCCGCCGGTCATCCGCTCGCGTCCGAGCACACTCGCGTAGACGGCCCCCACGAGCGGTACCAGCATCAGCAGGTCGTTGTGGCCGCCGCCGATCCCGTACAGAACGAGCAGCGGGTTCAGACCGACGATCGCCACCGCCTTGACCGGATCGACGCCGCGCAGGCGGGCGATGTTCCAGACCATGGCGACGATCGCCAGGGCCGAGATCACGGCCACGAACTTGTAAGCCAGGACGCCGGCGGCGATCGAGAGCGGGGCCAGCGCGTAGCTCAGGGTGGTGAAGACTGGGCCGTAGACGCTGGGGGTGTAGGACCACTTGGAGCCGATGTAAGAGAAGAG
>JBOGYN010000586.1:0-1699 GCA_050696855.1 Solirubrobacteraceae bacterium
GAGCTGACCCCCGAGAAGGTCTCGCTCGAGCAGGCCTTTATGGAGCTGACTCGCGAGGAGACCGAGTACCGAACCGCCGACCTGAACGATCACCCTCACGCCGGCAGCGACCGGCCGGAAAGGATTGCCGCATGAGCTCTTCGGCTCCCACGCTGGATGGACGCAGTCCCAGCGTCGCGCGACGCGCGCCTCGCACTCATGGCCGAGTCACCCAGACCGGCGTGTTCCGGTCCGAGTGGACGAAGCTCTACTCGCTGCGCTCGACGCGTTACTCGCTGCTCGCGACGGTGGTGTTCACGATCGGCTTTGGCATCATCGCCAGCGCGGCGACGGTCTCGCGCTGGGGTTCAATGAGTGCCGCTGATAAGGCGAGCTTCGATCCCCTCTCGACGAGCCTCCTCGGAGTCAGGTTCGGGGTGCTCGCGATCGGCGTACTCGGTGTGCTGCTGATCGCCGGTGAGTACTCGACCGGGATGATCCGGGCCACGATGACGGCGGTACCGAAACGGTTGCCGGTGCTGTGGGGAAAGGCCGTCGTCTACGCGGCGGTGGCCTTAGCGCTCGCGATCCCGGCGGTGCTGATCGCGTTCTTCGCAGGACAGGCGATCCTCTCTGGGCAGCATGTGCAGATTGCGTTCTCGCACACTGGGGTGGCCACCGCGGTGTTCGGGGCAGCGGTATACCTGACGCTCGTCGGGCTGTTCGCGATGGGGCTCGGCGCGATCCTGCGCAACACCGCCGCCGGGATCGCGAGCTTCGCCGGGATCATGTTCGTGATCCCGCCGCTCGTGACCATCCTCCCGTCGAGCCTGGCCGACTCGATCTCCCCGTACCTGCCCAGCAACGCAGGCGAAGCGATGATGAGGATCGGGCAGCACGCTCACACGCTCTCCCCGGGAGCCGGCTTGGCGGTGTTCGCCGCCTACGTCGCGGTGACAATCGCCGTTGCCGCGATGCTGCTCGTCAGACGCGACGTCTGACGGCAGCTCGGAGATACGACGGGAAGCTGATGCTGACGGCGGGCCAGGAGGATAGTTACCGGATGCCCCTGGCCCGCCGATGGCGTTCTCCGCGGTTGCGAGGCAACTGGGCCAACATGGCGCTCGCGGTCTGGCTGACCGCGGTCGTCGTCGGCTCGCTGGTCGTGACCGCGGTTCGCGACGGGCGGCCGCTCGCGCTGGTGTTGATCCCGGCCGCGCTTGCGACCATCGGGCTTCGCCGCTCGCACACCCGCGGAGCGCTGCTGGTGGCGGTCGCAGTGGTCGCGGCGGTACCCGACGATCGGGCGCTCTGGCTCCCGCTCATGGCCGTCCTCTACACGGTCGCAGCGCAAGCGCCGTGGAAGGAGGCGGCAGTGGCCGGCGGTGCGGCCTCGGTGCTGGCCATCGTCGCCGAGGCGGTCTGGGGCACGGGCAGCGGCAGCGCGACCGACCACGGCGGCCTGCTCGGCTATGCGATCGGGAGCATCGCCATCTGCGCGGCGGCAGTGGCCGTCGGCCTCTACGTCGGCGCGCGGCGCCGCGTGATCGAAGGCTTGCACGAGCGGGCCGAGCGGCTGGATCGCGAGCGTGAACTGCTGGCCGACCGCGCCGTCGCCCAGGAGCGCGTGCGGATCGCGCAGGAAATTCACGACATCGTCGCTCACAATGTGAGCCTGATGGTGGTACAGGCGCAGGCCCTCGGCGCCACGGTTGACGAT
>JBOGYN010000587.1:0-3084 GCA_050696855.1 Solirubrobacteraceae bacterium
TTGGTTGTGTAGCGCTCCACGATCTCGTCCCAGGTCGCCGGGTGGATTCCAAGCGGGAGTTCCCGCACTCGTCAACGATGGTTATCACGACACTACTGTGATGTAGGGTTGATCGATCCAGGCAAGCTGCCGGTCCGCCGGCCGAGCATGCCGATCCTCTTCTGTCTTCCGCAAGAAACCGCAAAGACCCGCCGGGGACCTACCGATACTTGACCGCCGCCTTCGCTTGAGCGCGAAGTGAGCCGGCTGCGTTGACGCGGATCGAGGTCGCCGCAGGTTGAGCGGCGCTGGTGCCTGCAGGAGCCGCGAGGCAGCCAGGCCTTGAGCCGTCGCGCGCTGAGCTGCACGCACGGGCGCCCCAGCATGGCGTGGCCGTACCGATCGCGGTCGGATCAGCACCGAGATCATCGACGCGTGGAAGGAGGCGAACGATGACCCCGCCGACCGATGACCATGTCGAGCGCCAGCGCGGCCGGTCGTGTACGCCGAGCCGAGATCAACCCGGCGCAATGACGGCGAGCCCCGCCGATTCGGCCGCAGCGATCAACTCGGTGTCATAACAAACGATCTCACCCGCGCCGGCGCGCAGCGCGACGGCGAGATGCACCGCGTCGGGCGAGCGAAGCCCGCCAGGAAGCATGCCGGCCGTCAGAAGGTCCCCGCGGGTCAGGTCGATGAGCGAAACGGTGTCGAGGACGATCCCGACCGACTCGGCATCAATCGCGTCCGGATGCCGGTTCGCGGCGCAGTGCAGTTCGGTATGCAGCAACCACGACGCGATCAGACGCCGTTCGCCCTCAACCGGCGACTGCAGGTATGCCACGAGCGGCGCTGTCTGCGGTTCCTCGACCAGCAGCTTCATCGCGGCCGACGTATCGACGTAAGAAATCACCAACGCCCACGGACGTCGCGGAGTAGCTCCGAACTCGGACGGTCAGGCTTGCGCCGTCGCACGGAAGACAGGTCACTGAGCGGCCGACGTGCCGGCCGCAGCTGACCGCGGGCCGTCAGATCGGCCAGCGGATCCGCGGAGGGCGGAGTGATTATCGCCGCCACCTGGCCGTTGTTCGTCACGCGGATCGACTCGCCAGCCGCGACGGCGCGGAGGATCTCTCCGCTGTTGTTGCGCATCTCCCGATGCGTTACGGTCTTCATGTAGCACAGCGTAGCACGACCAGCGTCGTAGTCGCCGCCGGGGTGAGGCGTCGGGTCTGTGGCGTGGCGCGGGCGCTGACGCGCTCGGTCTGTCCGCCGGCCAGCGGGTGGAGCGCGACGCGTTCTTGGCATTGATGGAGGGGCGCAGCCCGGCGGACGGGAGCGTGCTGCGTCACATGGGCGCGTGCTCGACGGTGGCGGCGCTGGACTTGACGTTCTCGGCGCCGAAGAGCGTGTCGGTGCTGTTCGCGATCGCCGATGATCGGGTGTCGGCTGCGCTGCTTGACGCGCATGAGCGCGCGGTCAGCGAGGCGCTGGGCTATCTCGAGCGTGAGGCGTGCTTAACGCGGCGAGGCCACGGCGGTGCTGAGCGCGTCCGCGGCGACGGGCTGATCGCGGCGTCCTACAGGCATCGGATGTCGCGCGCGGGGGATCCGCAGTTGCACACCCATGTGGTGGTGGCGAACCTGACCCGGGCGGATGGCAGGTACACGGCGCTTGACGCGCACGCGCTCTATGAGCACAAGTCCGGGGCCGGTGCTGTGTATCGGGCGGTGCTCCGCGCCGAGGTCCGCGCGCGTCTTGGGTGGGTGTCGTGGCGGGGCGAGCCGCGGGCTGTTTGAGATCGACGGTGTCCCCGAGGTGGTGCTGCGCCATTTCTCACAGCGCCGGGTCGAGATCGAGGAGCGCGCGATGGAGCTAGTGTCGCGCGTCTGAAGTTGATTGACGGGTAGCGCGGGGCAGGATGTCGTCGGCGGTTTTGGTCCACACGAACGGCTGACAGCGCTCGTTGTAGCCGTCGATGAACGCGCGGATCGCGGCGGTGAGTTGCTTCACGCTGTCGAACGATCCACGGCGGATCGCCTGGCGGGTGATGATCCCGAAGAACACCTCGACGAGGTTCAGCCACGATCCCGAGGTCGGCGTGAAGTGCAGGGTGATCCGCGGGTTCTTGGCCAGCCACTGGTTGATGTCGGCGTGCTTGTGGGTGTGGTAGTTGTCGAGCACGACGTGCAGCCGGCGGCGCGGGTAGGTCTTTGCGACGAGCTTGAGGAAGTCGAGGAACTCGATCTTCCCGTGCCGGTCATAGCAACGGTCGGTCACGGTGCCGGTCGCGATCTCCAGCGCAGCGAACAAGGTGGTCGTGCCATTGCGCTTGTAGTCATGCGTGGCGCGTTCGGGCAGCCCCGGCCTGACCGGAAGGATCGGCTGGGTGCGGTTGAGCGCCTGGATCTGGGACTTCTCATCGACACACAGCACGATCGCGTTGGCGGGCGGGTCGAGGTAGAGCCCGATGACGTCGCGGACTTTGGCCTCGAGCTCGGGGTCGGTGGAGAACTTGAACGTCCCCTGTCGCCACGGCTGCACGCGATAGGCCCGCCACGCCCTGGCAACGGTCGCGTCCGAGATCCCGAGATGACGGCCGAGCAGTCGGGTGGACCAGTGCGTGACCGCGAGCGACTCCGGCGGCGGGTCCAACGTCGCGGCGACGATCTGCGCATCATCAATCGTCTTGGGCCGGCCGCTGCGCGCCAGATCCGCGAGACCGTCCACACCGTCCACCGCGAAACGATCACGCCACTTGATCACCGTCGGACGTGACACCCCGAGTGATCTCGCGGTGCCCGACACACCCGCTCCCTCGGCGACCCCGAGCACGATCAGGGCGCGTTCCCGCTGTCCGGCGGACACGGTCGAAGACCGCGTCCACGACTCCAACGTCGCGCGGTCCTGATCACTCACAGCAAGCATTGATGAAGGCATGACTCATTGTCACGCCCCCACCATCACATGTCAACTAACTTAAGCCGCAGGACACTAGTGGTCCGTCTCAGTTTTAGCTGGCGATTGCATCGAGTGTGACTCGGCCGCGGCGGACTTTCTCGAGGATCTGATCGGTCGTGGCGGTCCACTGGAACGGTTCGGGGT
>JBOGYN010000588.1:0-1574 GCA_050696855.1 Solirubrobacteraceae bacterium
CCGCGAGACGAGCTCGCGCGTGGCCGCGGAGGCGATCGGCACCAGCGCGACGCTGGCGAGCGCGGACACGGCCCGCAGCGCCACCGGGCCGGCCCCGAACACCTTCGCCCATCCCCAGACGACGACCGAGTACAGCGGCGGTGTCACCTCCACGGTGGTCACGGTGTGGATCATGGCCCCGAACGGGAGCCGCATCTCGTAGGCGGTCAGGGCCTCGTCGGCCCACAGGCTCTGGTTGTTGAGGACCACGATCCGGATCACGGCCGCGACCACGATCAGCGCACCGAGGATCAGGGACTCGGTGCTGAGCCCGCGACCCCCGATGGTCATCCCCGGACGCCGGCTGATCGCCGGCACCGGGTACTCCGAGGTGCTCAACCCAGCAGCTCCCGCAGCGCCGCGACCACGTCGTCCTGGTCGGTCGCGGTCACCTTGGGATCGAGCGGCAGACTGAGCGTGCCCTCGGAGATCGAGGTGGCGACCGGGAAGGCCTCGGGGGTGAGGCCGTAGCGGTCGCGATAGTAGGGATGTAGGTGCACGCCCCGGTAGTGCACTCCGGTCCCGATCCGCCGCTCGTGCAGACCGGAGAGGAGCGCGTCTCGGTTCAGGCGGGCTTCCGGCGCGACCAGAATCTGGTAGAGGTGGCGCGCGTGCCGGGTGTCGGGCTCGGCGGCCGGCGGCGTGGCCAGCGGCAGGTCGGCCAGGAGCTCGTCGTAGCGCTCCCAGAGCTCGGCCCGGCGATCGATCCAGCCGTCGAGCTGGGGCAGCTGGTGCAGGCCCAGGGCGGCCTGCACGTCGGTCATGTTGTACTTGTAGCCGGGCCGGACGACCTCGTAGTGCTTGAAGCCGGCGTCTGAGAAGCGCTGCCAGGCCCCGAGGCTGAGCCCGTGGAGGGCGAGACGTTCGACCTCCTCGGCGAGCTCGGCACTGGCGGTGAGCAGCGCTCCGCCCTCGATCGTGGAGATGTTCTTGGTGACGTAGAACGAGAACGCAGCGAGGTTCCCGAACGCCCCGATGCGACGGCCGCGCCACTCGGCGCCGATCGCGTGCGCGGCGTCCTCGACGATCTGCAGGTCGTGGCGTTGCGCCAGCGCGGCGAGGCGATCCATGTTGATCGGGCGCCCGGCCAGGTGGACCGGCATGATCGCGCGGGTCCGCCCGGTGATCGCCGCTTCGGCGGCCTCGAGGTCCATCAGCCCGGTGCCGGGCTCGCTGTCGACGAGCACCGGAGTCGCCCCGGCGTGCTCGACGGCGTTGGCCGAGGCGACGAAGGTCATGGCCGGCACCAGGACCTCATCGCCCGCCCCGAGCCCGAGGACCTGGAGGGCGAGGATCAGCGCGGCCGTGCACGAGGAGACGCAGCGAGCGTGCGGGGCGCCGACGTACTCGGTCAGCATTGTCTCGAAGCGTCCGACCTTGGGTCCGGTCCCGATCCACCCGGAGCGCAGGGACGCGACGACCTCGGCGATCTCGTCCTCGCCGATCGTGGGACTCCCGAATATCAAGAAGTTCTCCCGCATGCGCGTACGGTGGCCAGGCGGCCCGGGTCTGACCCGGGCGCTGTGCGCGCGCCC
>JBOGYN010000589.1:0-1585 GCA_050696855.1 Solirubrobacteraceae bacterium
ATAGTAGCTCTCGGCGACGCGGTCTGCGCCGATTTTGCTAGCCGAGTAAGGCGACTGGCCTCGGAGAGGATGGGACTCGTCGATGGGCACCCTTTGCGCAGTTCCGTAGACCTCGCTCGTGGACACGTGGACCAGACGACGTATGCCGAGCTGGCGAGCCGCTTCGTAGACGTTGAGCGAGCCGATCACGTTCGTTTCGACCACCTCGCGGGGATGAATGTACGAGTATGGAATGGCTATCAGGGCAGCGAGGTGGAGAACGGTTTGGCAGTCGCGCATGGCATGGTTCACCGCCTGCGGATCCCGGAGATCGCCGGCAACAACTTCAACTTTGGTCAGAATCGCTGGCGGCAGGAAGCGTAGATTGCCCGTGTCTCCCCGCGAGGTGTATCGGACGAAGGCGCGGACTTCAGCACCTGCAGCCACAAGCTCCTCGACCAGGTGGCTACCTATGAATCCGCCCGCTCCAGTCACCAGTGCACGTGTCCCTGCCAGACTCATCGACCGACCTCCCGGCTGACCCGGTCTCGCCAATGAGCCAGAAGGTCACCGAGCGATGCGGAGAGCTCAATGGTGGGCGACCACCGCGTCAGGCGCGTCAGCAGGGAGACATCGGCGCGTTGGTCCGGTATTTCGTGGCGGCGCACGCGGCCGGGGTCGATCTCGTAACTGAGCGTTCGTCGAGCGCCCGCGAGAAGCAGATCGAGGCAATGCCGCACCGACCGCGACCGCCCAGAGCCGATGTTGACCAGCGGCTCCCCGCAGCGCAGATCGGCGAGATCTACGATTGCGCGCACTGCGTCACGCACATCGAGAAAGTCGCGCCGGGGTTCAAGGTTCCCTACGTATACCACTCCATGACCACCGAGCTCCTGCGTCGCCACCTGTCGTGCCAGTGCAGAGATGACAAGGGCATCGCTCAGGCCCGGCCCTACGAGGTTAAACAGACGAAGGGCACAACAGGTCAGGCCTTCGCTCAGCCGGAAGCGCGCCGCAACGAGCTCCTCGGCTGCCTTGCTCACCCCGTAATCGTTCAATGGCCTCACCGCGCCTGTCTCTGGGATCGGCTGAGTCTCGCGTGGACCGTACACCGCTGACGAGCTGCTGACGCAAACCCAGGTCGTAAGGCTCTCGGCCACCACAGCGTCAAGAAGGTCAGCCGTCCCCAGGACATGCGTATCGAAGAGTACGCGGCGATCCGCGGCGGTCCGTCCAAACACGCCCGCAAGGTGGAAAACGTGAGTTGGGCGCGTCGCACGAACGAGGTCCGCAGCGAATCCGTCGTCGCGTAGATCTCCATGCATCCACCCGTGCAGCACCAGTTCGGCGGGTTGAGGCCCGCGGCCGGAGCCGAAGACCTCGTAGCCACGAGACTGGAGGCTGGCGACCAGGTGACGACCCATGAAGCCGCCGGCGCCGGTTACGAGGGCCCTCGATCTGCTAGAGGTCGTAGCGGTCACCTGCATGAGCGCCCTCTCCGAACTGGGGGGATCATGTCGTAGCGACAACAGGTGGCGGTGAGCGGGTCCCGGCCATCAGGGCCCTTCCGCAACGGGCCTCGACCGCCCTGACGGTGGTGTGCCCC
>JBOGYN010000590.1:0-1819 GCA_050696855.1 Solirubrobacteraceae bacterium
CCCTCGTCGCTACACCAGACCGCCACCGGCGCAAACGCGCGGCGCAGGTGGTGAAAGGCGACCTTGGGCTGCCCGCGATGGTCCAGCACACCGAGCCCGGCGCCCGCGATCATGTCCTTAAACCACAGGACCAGGGCGCCCCGGCAGGGCGAATCCGCACGCCGCCACTCCCCGATCACCTCGGCCATCACTTCTCCGGAAGCCGCCCTGGAGAGCTCAAGGTAACGCCCGTGATCGAAACGACGCAGTTGCACCGGATCTGCGCCGAACAGCAACGCCAGATAGTGGTCGCGGACATCGTCGAAGTCCCAGCCGGCGCCAAGATCCCAGCCGGTGCCGGCGTCGCGAGCGACACCGGCCTTCCAGCGCGGATGATGGACCGGCACCTCAACGTCGTTGGGCACATTGGCGAAGGCAAGGCACTCGGCGGCAAAGCGGACATTCGCTCGGCGGGCATCCTCCGGGGGGCGAAAGTACCCGCTCACCCCGAAGTAATGTGCGATTCCACTCTGAGGATGAAACGGCAGCGCGCCGCCGCACGGGGTGCTGGACAGATATACGCAATCAGCGCCGGATTGGGCGACGATCCGTGGCAGCAGGTCGTCCCAGAACTCATCTCGCCCGAGATCGGGCTCAAGGCCGAGCATCGCTGCCTGCTGCTCAACCTCCGAGTTCCCGCAGACGACCACTAGGCTCGGACGCCCCGCGAGGGCGCGCAGCACATCCTGAGCTTCCTGCTGCACGGTGGCAAGAAACTCAGGATCTTGGAGCGGATAGTCGAGGTTGGCGAACATAAGGTCCTGCCAGACCATGATCCCCAACTCGTCACAGAGATCGTGGAAGGCCGGCGACTCATAGGCACCGGTGCCGACGACTCTCAGCATGTTCATGCCGCCATCGCGCGCCTGCTCGAGCAGGCGACGAAGCGCCTCATCGCTCGGCGCGAGCGAAACGAGGTCAGCCGGCGTCCAGACCGCACCCCGCGCGAAGATCGGGACTCCGTTGACGTGCAGGTCAAGGCCGTCGGCGAGGATGTCCTGCGCCCAGCTCAAAGACCTAAAGCCGACCCGCTGCGTCGCCACGGTATGCCCATCGAGCTCGATCTTCACCTCATGCAGGACGGGCTCTCCGTGGGTATGGGGCCACCACCGCTCGGGTTCCGACATGCGCAGCTCGCCCTCCGCCTCGCCGTCGGCGCCCAGCTTCAGCTCACAGCGTTGCTCGCCCACAACCAGAGCGGCGGAGTGAGCGTCGCCCCGGATCCGGACTCGGGCGCTGATCACGCCGTCCTCGCCGTCTATACGCGCTCGTAGACGCAGGGCGTCGAGTCCCGCTTGTCCTCGTCGCACTAGGCGAACCGGCCGCCATGGGCCGACCGGAGCCGGTCCGGGCGCAAACCCCGGCGAGCGCCCGAACATCATCGTCCGATACCAGCGCAGGTTGGTCTGGTTGACGACCCGAGTGCGCCAGCGAGCCGCCGGGCGTCGGCGCTGGGCCAGGAGCGGGACAAGCGCGCGGCAGGCGATGACCAGCTCGTTGGACTCGCGGAGCCGATCGGTGACGTCGATCTCATGAGAAGCCCACATCGAGGCCGACTCAAGGATCAGCTCCCCGTTGAGAAACACCTCGCTGACGGTCGCGATTCCGTCCAGCTGCAGCCACAGCCGATCCGTCGCCGCGTCAGACGATCGGTCAAAAGTGGTTCGAAACCACCAGTCCTCGGCGTCGAAGTCCTCCCGGCCGTCAGCGCCGATCGCAGCGGCGGCCGTCCCGGGAACCGTGGCCGCCACCCACGACAATCCATCGAGCTCGGCAGGAC
>JBOGYN010000591.1:0-1596 GCA_050696855.1 Solirubrobacteraceae bacterium
GGTGCGAGACATAGGCGCCCCGGTCGACCGAGCAGTAGATCGCCGCGACGCCACTCGGCCCTGCTGACGCTGTAGCGGAGACGTACTGGGTGCCAGCGGTGGATGACGGGTCCGACGGTCCGGTGAGGCTCAGACTGACTGGCGTGTTGTCCACGTGCAGCGTCGTCGACGGCGATGAGACGTTGGCCGGGCTGGCCGCGTCACTGGCCGACAGGACCAGCGACAGCGGCCCGTTGGCGTAGCTGGTGGTGTCGATCGTCTGAGTCATCGTCTGAGGGCTGGGGCACTGCGTCCAGCTATGCGTATCGCGAGCCTGGTCATACGGGCCCTGGAGCGAGCCGCCGTTGATCACCTCGCGCATGCTGCAGATCCCGTCATCCGCGCTGGCCTGAAAAGACGCCGGCCAGCCCGACCCCCGGATCCACCGGGCCCCCTGATACCAGATGTTGTTAGCGCCCAGCGCCAGCAAGCCTGGCGGCGTGGTGTCCACCGCGAGCAGATCGACCCCCCGCACATCGAGCGCCTGAAACGGAGCCCCGCACGAGTTCTGCTGGCAGCTGACCTGCCAGCCGAAATAACGGCTGGGACCGATATATCGATTGATCCCCGATCCGTAGTCCATCCCCGCGCAGCAGTTGTTCTCTCGGGCGATCGTCTGACTGCCGCCGTTCCAGAAGAAGCTCGCTCCGAACCCATCGCCGCTCAGCGAATCGATCAGCACCTCGTTGACCGGCGTGACCGCATGCACGATCTCGATCGACGGCGGCGTGACCGTATGCCACTGCGCATTGTCCCCTCGGTGAGGACCGGTGGCGCCGCTGGGAACGATCTGGAAGGCGCGTCCCTGGCCGCACTCGTTCGGGGTGCTGAAGCCGCCCTTGCTTACGCCTGCCCAGACCATGCCGCTGACGTCTGTGTCAGCAGCACCGTCGCCGAACCCGGAGCAAGAGGTCATCTCAAGCGTTCCCGCACCCGCCGGCGGGACGGCCCACATCATCTCGAAAGCGCTGCTGACGGGGAGGGCGAGCACGACCACCGCGCCCGCGAGTCGAGCCAACCGAGCAGTACGTCGCCGCTTCAACGGCTTTAGCGCGGGGTCGCGCACAGCAGCTCAACCTCAAAGGCCTGCGAGGTGGCCTGGCCCTGCCCGTTGTAGGTGTCAACGACGGTCGTCGGCTGAGCCCTCCGAGGCGCGGCGAGGCCAGCAGTGAGGTACCCCGCGGCCGCCGTCGCACCGTTGCCGTTGTTGACGCTGCCGATCACGGTGCAACGACTGGTCAGCTTCGTGTGCCACCGGAAGAAGTAGCGGCCCGGAAACACGTTCAGCTCGGCGTTCACCGACACGCGACCACCTGACGCGACGACTCGGCCGTTGGCGTTGACGCTGGCCCATTCGCGGACGTAGCCGCCGATGTTCCGGTAGTTGAGCTTGACCGGGTCGATCGAGTGGTTGGCGAGGCTGATCGCAGCCACACTCGTGCCCGTGAGCGCGAAAAACAGCGCGAGGTAGGAGACGATGTTCGCGCGGATGCGGGACACGAGTCGGTAGTACATGAGCTGGCCTGCCTTCATGAGCATTTGGGATTGCAGTTGCTC
>JBOGYN010000592.1:0-9192 GCA_050696855.1 Solirubrobacteraceae bacterium
TGGCGCCCGGCAGCGCGCTGAGCGACAGTCCCGCGGTCGACGCGCCGTCGGCCGAGCCAGACGCCCCCGCGATCCTCGCCTACACCTCGGGAACGACCGGCAAGCCGAAGGCGGTCCCGCTGACCCACGGGAACGTCCTCTCGTCGGTGCGCGCCGTGATGCTCGCGTGGCGCTGGCAGGCCGACGACGTGCTCGTGCACTCGCTGCCCCTGTTTCATCAGCACGGCCTCGCGGGCGTACATGCGACGCTGCTCGCCGGCTCCCGCGCGGTGATCCATTCTCGTTTTGACCCGCAGCGGCTGTGCGACGCGATCGAGAGCGTCTCCGCGAGCGTTCTGTTCGCGGTGCCCTCGATCTACGCGCGCCTGGCCGAATGGGACGGCGCGTCCGGGTCTGACCTGCGCTCGCTGCGGCTGGTGGTGTCCGGGTCAGCTCCGCTGTCACCGCCGCTGGCGCAACGGGTCGCCGAAGTGCTCGGACAGGCTCCGCTCGAGCGGTACGGAGCAACCGAGAGCGGGCTCGATGTCTCCAACCCATACGACGGCGACCGGGTGCCCGGAATGGTCGGCCTCGCCCTGCCCGGGATCGAGCTCGCGATCGCCGGCGAACGAGGCCAACCGCTGGCGCACGGCAAGGATGGCGAGATCGTGCTCCGCGGCCCGCAGGTGTTCGCCGGCTATCGCGGGGCTCCCGAGGCCACCGCCCAGGCCTTCCACCCCGGCGGCTGGTTTCGGACCGGCGATGTCGGGCACATCGATCCCGGCAACGGTTACCTCCAGATCACCGGGCGCCTGCGCGAGCTGATCATCACCGGCGGCATGAACGTGTATCCGAGGGAGGTCGAGTTCGCGCTCGAAGCGCACCCGGCCGTCGCTCGCGCGGCGGTGGTGGGGTTGCCCTCGGCGCGGTGGGGAGAGGAGGTGGTCGCCGCGGTCGTGCCGGCGGGACGCAACCAGCAACCGGAGGCTGAGCAGCTGCTCGAATTCGCGCGCTCGCGACTGGCGCCGTTCAAGTGCCCTAAGCGGGTGGTGGTCGTGGCGGAGCTGCCGGTCAACGCGATGGGAAAGGTGGTCGCCGAGGAGGTAAAAGCGCTGTTCTGAGTCACGCCGCGGCGGCCCGCTCCACCTGCGCGGCCACCGCCACCGCGTCCTGGACCGGCCCGACCGTCGCGACGTGCATCCCCACTGGGCGACCGCGGCTGTCGCTCCCGCAGGGAACCGATAGAGCCGGCCAGCCGAGGGCGTTGAAGATCCGGGTGAAGCGCGTCGAAACCGCGACATCCTCCTCATCGAGGTCCGGGACCGGCATCGGCACGGTCGGCGAGAGCAGCGCCGAGAAGCGGCTCAGCCGCCGCTCGAGCTGCTCGCGTGCCTCCCGAAGCTCTGCCCGCACCTGCTCGTAGCGCGCGGCCGGAACCGCCCGAGCCCGCTCGATCGCGGTGAGCATCACCGGCGGGAAGGGGCCGGGATCAGCGTCTGCCTGCACGCCCCAGGCCGCTGCCAACTCGATCGCCAGGAGCAGCCCAAGCCGCGGCGCCCACCACCCGAGGGTCACGTCCTCAAGCACCGCACCCGCCGTCTCCAGCCGGGCCAGGGCCTGGGAGCACACCGCCGCCACGCTGGGGTCGGACGCCTCGAACAGATCGGTGAGGACGCCGATCGGACCGTCTGATCGTTCTCGCTCGGCGGCCGCGAGCGCCGAAACGGGCGTCCGCGACGGGGCCCGCAGCGCGTCGTAGGCGGCGGCGCACCCCGCCACGGTCTTCGCCAGCAGGCCAACCGTGTCGCATGATGCCGACAGCGGCAGGCAGCCGTCGAGGGAAACAAGCCCGAAGGCAGGCTTCAGGCCGACCACGCCGCAATACGCCGCGGGGATCCGGATCGAGCCCGCGGTGTCGGTGCCGAGCCCGAGTCCGACGATCCCCGCTGCGACCGCAACCGCCGACCCAGCCGATGAGCCTCCCGGGCTGAGGGCTGGGTCAACCGGGTTCAGACACGGGGGAAATCCCTCGGCCTGGCCGTGGGTCGTCCAGGCCAGGGGGTCCATTGCGGTCTTGCCGATCGCCACCGCACCGGCCCCCTCGAGCAACCGGACCGCCTCGGCATCGGACCCGGCGCAGTCCTGCTGGGCGTGCCGGAGCCCGCCGGTGGTCGGCGCTCCCGCTACGTCGAAGGAGTCCTTGACGGCGAGCGGAATCCCGGCCAGGGGCAACCCCGCCGTGCCGTCGAGCTGCTGGGCACGTTGCCGGGCTCGATCGTCGACAAGCCACCAGAAGGCCCCCAGTTCGGCGTGGCGATGCGCCGCCGCGAGGGCATCGGTGACCAGATCGAGCGCCGCGCTTACGCCAGCACCTCGATCTTCATCGGGGTGCAGTGCCTGGCGGCCGTCTCCTCGCTGCACTCATGAACCACCTTCACCTGTCACACCTCTCTGGCTGGTCGTGCTCCGAGCTGGGCGCCGATCTTCCCCTGTTATCGATTGTTAGCGCCAGCCTCCCACAGCCCCACAGACCTCCCTCCGTACTTTACCATTCGTATGACATGGGGACGGCAACTCAGCTGGGGCTCGAGGACATGATCGAGCGGCGGTATCTCGGTCTCGTTGAGCTCACCCGGACGGTCAGCGTGGCCCGCGACTGGAAGCAGCTCGCCAGCGCAATCAGCACTGGGCTCGAGCGGGCGTTCGCCGAGTCACCCGAGGAGCCGCCCGGTGTGCGGCTGTGGGCGATCACGGCCGAGGGCTTCGAGGAGGCCGGGCGCTACCCCGCCTTCCACGAGTTTGGCTCCTGTCCGCCGCGCGACCTGCGCCGGGCGGCGCGCTCCAGCGGCCCAGTGGAGACCCAGGACGGCGGCGCGCTGGTCGGTATGCACGTGGGCGGCGTGAGTCTCGGGGTCGTCGAGGTGAATGACCCGACCGCCGACGCGGACCTCCTCGCACAGGCCGCACCCGTGATCGCTTCGCGGGCGAGCCTGCTCGCCGGCCAGGGCGTTGGCGAGGTCCTGCTGGCGCCGGTGGCGATCGAGGCAGCGAGCGATGTCGCCTCGCTGATGGCCGCCTTCGCCGGGGAGGCCAACCGCCAGCTCGCCCACGATCGACTGAGCGCATACCTGGTGACCTGCAAGGGCCGCGCGTTCGAGCGTTTTGCCGTGGCCACGTCACCCATCGTTCCGGGCGAGGGCGTCGTGATCCCGTTCGAGGACCTCGGCCTGCGCCACGTCGTGATCACCAACCGTGCGCTCGTGTCGGCTGACCTGACGACCGATCAGCGGGTGGTCGGGCGTGAGGACCGCGTCATCGCCGCCGCCGGATTCCACGGCCTGCTGAGCGTCCCTCTGCGAGTCCAGGGCCGCCCCATCGGCGTGCTCAGCTTCGTCAGCCGAACGCCCGGCTTCTATCGCGAGGAGGACATCCCGATCGCTCAGCAGATCGCTGACCAGGTCGCCGCGTTCATCGACAACCTCCACGCTCAGCAGCAGATGCGCGCCCTGATCAGGCACGAAGCGGCAGAACGCGAGCGCGCGCGGGTGGGACGCGACGTCTACCACGTCGTCGCTCAGAACATTCCCTTGATCGCCCGCGAGGTCGACGCGCTCCAGGACGGCATGGGATCCGGGGACGCGGAGGCTCTGGGGCAGCAGCTGGCACGAGTCCGCGAGCTCGCACAAGGCACCCTGGCCGACGTTCGCCGAGCGATCGCGGACCTGCTCCCGCGCGAAACCGACGCGATGTCGCTCGAGGACGCCGCTCGGGCCACCGTCGCGGTGCTCGGTCCCAGCGATCCCACGCCTCGGGTCGAGGTGCACGGCGATACCACCCGGGTCCCGGCGGCCGCGCGGCGCGCCGCCTGCCGGATCATGCAGGAGGCGGTGACGAATGTGCGCCTCCACGCGGGTGCCAAGACGTTGAAGATCACGATCGAATGCGGGCGCGACCTGGCGGTGACCGTGGCTGACAACGGGGTGGGATGCGATCCGAAGCAGCTGGCGAGCTCGGGGGGACTCGGGCTTGAACACGCGCTCGAGCGGGCGCGCGCGCTGGGCGGAGCATTGACGGTGGAGAGCAGCGCGGGCGAGGGGACAAGCGTCCGCTTCGAGCTGCTGGGAGTGGGCGACGCCGGCGATGGGCTCACGCCGTCCAGCGTCGACGTGCCTGAGACCGCCGCTCCCAATGGCAGCCTGCGGGCGTTCATCGTCGACCGACACCCGCTGATGCGCGCGGGCCTGCTGCACCTGGCCGAGCTGGTCCCGGAGATCCGGGTGGTCGGCGAGGCCGGTGGCGTCAAGGAGGCGCGCGGCCAGCTGCGCCGGCTCCGGCCGGACGTCGTGCTGCTCGATGGCCATCTTCCGCTCAGCGACCTGGAAGGCCTGATCCACGACCTGCGCACCGAGCAGCCGCTTGCTCGGGTGGTGATCACGTTCGATTCCGATACCGGTCATGAGGCCGCCCTGGCTGACGCCGGCGCCTCGCGCTTCCTGCACAAGACGGCCGGCGTTGCGGAGCTTGCCGACACCGTGCGGGCGGCCGCCAGCAGTGGGGGTGGCCCTCCGGAGGAGCTGCCGAGCGCGATCGGGCGCGGGACCCTGAGCCCGCGCGAGCGCTCGATCCTGCTGCTGATGTCGGCGGGGCGGACCAACCGGGAAATCGGGCAGGCGCTGTTCCTGGCGACCAAGACGGTCGAGCGACAGGTCGCCACCATCGTTCGCAAGCTCGGCGCCCGCAACCGCGCACACGCGGCGGCGATCGCCGTCTCACGACGCATCGTCGACCCCGAGCAGGCGGGGTAGCTCAATCCAGCCCGTAGATCGCCCGGGCATTCTCGCCCAGCACCCGTGATGCCAGGGCTGGAGCGACGCGATCGGCCAGGTCCCGGGCCGACACGTCGGCCATATCGAAGGGGAGGTCGGTGCCAAACAGGACGCGTTCGGGACCGGCCAGCTCGATCACGAAGTCGAGTGCCCGCCGGTCGAACGTGATGGTGTCGAAGAGGAAGTTCTCCAAGTAGGACGACGGGCGCCGCCGCGCGGTCGCCTTCGTATCGTCGCGAGCGCGGTAGGCATGATCGAGGCGCCCGAGCTGGAATGGGAAGGCGCCACCGGCATGGACGAGCTGCACCCGCAGCCCGGGATGGCGGTCCAGCACCCCGCCCACGATCAGGCGGGCCGCGGCGGCAAACGTCTCCATCGGATTGCCGACAACGTTTGCGAGATGGAATCCCGCCAGTGCTGGTCCGGGGGGCGAGATCATGTTCATGTACGGGTGCAGGAGGATGGGCGTCTGGAGTTCCTCGGCGGCTGCGAAGAACGGCTCCAGCGAGGGATCGTCGAGCATCACGTCGCCGACGCAGGTGCCGATCTCGACGCCCACCAGCCCGAGCTCCGAGTGCGCACGGCGCAGCTCCGCCGCCGCGGCGGGCGGATCATTGAGCGGCACCGTAGCCATCGCCGGCAGGCGCCCACCGCCCCGCTCGGCCAGCGCGGCAGCCGCATCGTTGATCACGCGATGCACCCGCGCGGTCTCCGCCGGGTCCGTCCAGTACAGGAACAGTGATGGCGTCAGCGACAAGATCGAGACGTCGATCCCGTCCCGGTCCATTTGCTCAAGCTTGGCGTCGGCGTCGTGAAACAGGCTGAACACCGGATACCGCAGCCCGTTGTCGTGCACGATCATCGGGTCCTGTCCCTCGCGCTCGGACAGCGACAGGTCAGGCGGGCCCTGGCCCCGGCGCAAGAGCTCCACCAGCTCCATGGGGATGAAATGGGTATGGCTGTCGACGATCTGCATGACGCTCCTGGTTGCGGACGAGCGCATCTTCTCACCGACGATCGGGCGGTTTGAAGGGAAGCGGGAAAACCCTCCCGCCGTCTAGGCATATTCCCGATGACGGCCTGCGATCGCGAACGGATACTCGACGGCATGAGGAACCTCCGCGTAGCCGTTGACATCGGCGGAACCTTCACCGACCTCGTCGCCTACGACGAGGAGACAGGTGAAGTGGTCACCGTCAAGACACCTTCGACGCCCCCGGAATTCATCCAGGGCGTCCTCGATGCCCTACAGAAAGCAGGCGTAGCCCCGCAGGAGATCACGGCGTTCAAGCACGGCTCGACGATCGCCACCAACGCCATCATCGAGCGCAGCGGCGCCAACACCGGATTGCTGACGACCTCGGGGATGCGCGACGTCCTCGGCGCCGGCCGGGCAAACCGTCCTGACCTGTTCAACTCCAACTGGGACCCGTCACCCGTGCTCGTTCCGCGCCGGAACGTACTGACGGTGCGCGAGCGCGTCGATTACGAGGGAACAGAGCTCGCTGCCCTGGAAGAAGATGACGTCCGTGAAGCGGCCCGGAAGTTCCGCAAGCGCGGGATCAATACGGTCGCGGTGGCGTTCCTCAACTCGTTCATGAACTCATCGCACGAGACCCGCGCCAAGGAGATCCTCCTGGAGGAGCTCGGCGATGGTGCCCACGTGTGCACCTCGGCCGAGATCCTGCCCGAGATCCGGGAGTTCGAGCGGACCTCGACGACCGTCGCCAACGCCTACCTGATGCCGGTGATCGAGACCTACCTGGAGCGGCTCGAGCTGGCCCTTCAGGGGTGGGGCTATCGCGGCCAGATCCTCGTCACGCACTCCGGCGGGGGTGTGATCACGGCGCACTCGGCGCGCCGCGTCCCCGCTCGCATCTGCCACTCGGGCCCGGCCGGCGGCGTCGTCGGCGGGGTGCTGGTGGGCCAATCGGCCGGCTATGAGAACACGATCACGTTCGACATGGGCGGCACCAGCGCCGACCTGGCGCTCGCCGAGGGCGGCAAGCCCTCCCTGTCGTCGGAGTGGCGCGTGGACTGGAACATCCCCATCCTGTTCCCGGCTATCGACCTGGTGGCCATCGGGGCGGGCGGGGGAACGATCGCCTGGGTGGACGCCGGCGGCTCGCTGCGCGTCGGGCCGCAGAGCGCCGGAGCCGACCCCGGTCCGGCGGCGCTCGGCCGTGGCAACGAGCAGCCGACCATCACCGACGCTCACATCTTTCTCGGGCGGCTGAATCCCGAGCGCTACCTCGACGGTGGAGTGACGCTTCATCCGGAACTGGCCGAGCAGGCGATCGGGTCGCTGGCGAATAAGCTCGGGCTCTCGCCCGAGGAGACAGCGAACGGGATCCTTCGCATCGGCAACGCGAACATGACGGCGGCGACCCATCTGATCTCCGTCGAGCGGGGATACGACCCGCGCGAGTTCGCGCTCGTCGCGGGCGGTGGCGCCGGCCCGCTGCACGCCGTCGACATCGCCCGTGAGCTAGGGATTCCGCACGTGATCGTCCCGCCGACCCCCGGCGTGACCTCCGCACTGGGCATCCTCCAGGTCGACCTCCGTCACGACATCCTCCGCTCGGTGCTGACGCAGATCGATGACCTCGAGGCCGACCAGCTGCCGCGCGTGTTCTCCGAGCTGGAGGCCGAGGCGGTGGCCATCCTCGAGGGAGAGCAGACTCCTCAGGATCGGCGCCGCATCGAGCGCTCGGTGGATGTGCGCTACTACGGCCAGACTCCGTACCTCAACCTCGAGCTCGACGATGTTCCGAGCACGCCGGAGGCGATCGCGCGAATCGCCGAGCTGTACGCAGATGAGTACGAGCGGCAGTTCGGCTACCGGCTCGATGCCGACATCGCCGCCGTCGAGATCGTCAATGCCCGTGCCGCGGCGATCGGCCTTGCGCCAGCCGCTGAGATCGTCAGGCCGCCGGTGCCCGAAGCCGAGCCATCGCCGATCGAGACCCGGGAGGTCTATTTCGAGGAGGCCGGCGAGTTCGTGGAGACGCCGATCTACGCTCGTTCCGCACTGGCGCCAGACGCACTGTTCGACGGTCCGGCGATCGTTGAGCAGATGGATACAACCGTCCTGATTCCCCCGAAGTCCCGCGCCCGCGTCGATGCCAAGCTAAACCTGATTATCGACGTGCAGGCTCCCGTCGACGATGCCGCTGCGCTCGCCACCGCGGGCCCGATCAACCGAGGAGCGTGAGATGTCGACGGAAACCAAGCCTCACGCGCTGCGCCTGGACCCGATCACTTTCGAGGTGCTGCGCAACGCCTTCAAGGCCATCTGCAATGAAGCGAGCGCGCTGATCGAGCGCGTGTCGTACGCGCCGACGATCACCGAAGGGCACGACTACTCGGTGTCGATCCTGACGCCGGACGGGCGCCTCGTCTCCCACGGCCAACGTGATCAGGCCCCGCACATGGGCACCTTTGAGTCATCGGTCCAGCACCTGGTCAGGGAGGTCACCGAGTTCAGGCCCGGCGACGTGTTCATCTATAACGATCCGTACACCGGCGGTACCCACCAGAACGACGTCAAGGTCATGCGCCCCATCTTCTGGGAAGGGGAGGTGTTCGCGTTCGCGATCGCGCTGTGCCACTGGCCAGACGTCGGCGGCCCGATGCATGGAACCTTCAACCCGAGCGCGACCGAGTGCTACGCCGAGGGGCTACGGATGCCCCCGCTCAAGCTGTACGAGTCCGATCGGCCGTGCAAGCCGATCTGGGACCTGATCGACATGAACGTCCGTGTGCCGCGGGAGCGGATCGCGGAGCGCTACGCACAGCACCAGGCCGGTGTCCTTGTCGAGCGGCGCCTCACGGGCTACATCGAGAAGTTCGGCGTGGAGACGATGCGTGCCGCGTTCGAAGACACCATGGACCACTCCGAGCGGAGGTTTCGCGACTGGGTGCGCCGGCTCCCCGACGGCGCGTACGAGTTCACCGATTACGGTGACCGCGACATCGGACGCGAGGATCAGCCGATGATCAAGGTTCACTGCAAGATGACAATCGAGGGCGACCAGGTGACGGTCGACTGGTCAGACTCCGGGGCGGCACCTGTGGCCTCGTGGGGCTTCGCCCGTCCGGCGCTGCAGTCGGCCGTTTACGACGGGACGATGCACTGCTTCCCGGAGCTCGCACCGCTCAACCACGGCGTCGTCCGGGCGATCAACATCATCTCCAAGCCGGGCACGTGCGTCGACGTCAAGGAGCCCACGCCGGTCACCGGCTATTGCTCGGGCGCGTATGAGAAGGTCGACGCGGTGACGATGTGCTGCTGGGGCCAGGCACTGCAGAAGACCGATCCGACGCGCGTCCACGCCGCCACCGTCAACCTGCAGAACTTCTGCACGGGCGGCGTTCACCCCACGAC
>JBOGYN010000593.1:0-7594 GCA_050696855.1 Solirubrobacteraceae bacterium
CACCTCGCCGTAGCGGATCGCCGTGTTCTTGGCGAGGATCGTGATCCCCTTCTCGCGCTCGAGGTCCATCGAGTCGAGCACACGTTCATTCACCGACTGGCCGGTGCGGAAGGCTCCCGACTGCCACAGCAGCGCGTCGACCAGGGTCGTCTTGCCGTGATCGACGTGGGCGATGATCGCGAGGTTGCGGATGTCGGAGCGTTGGGCCATAGGCCGAGCGAGGTTAGACCGTATGATCCGGATTCATGGGTGACCTGCGCGATCCGCTCGAAGCAGAGCGGCTGCGAACGGTCGCGCCGGACGCGTTCCACACCAGGCGAGATTTCCTCAAGCGCACCGCGGTCACGGCCGGCCTCGCCGCGTCCATGGGGCTGGTGCTTGACCCTGACACGCTCGTGGCCGAGGCGGCCCGCCGTCAGCGCGAGGTCGCGCTTCCGGCGCCGCGCAACCTCCCGATTGACACCTTCGTCGTGCTGATGATGGAGAACCGCTCCTTTGACCACTACCTCGGCTGGCTGCCGGGGGCTGACGGTCGCCAGGCCGGGCTTCAGTTCACCGATAACCACGGCCGCACCTTCCCCACCCATCGCCTCCAGACCGACTCCCAGGGCTGCGCCTTCCTGGACCCCGATCACTCCTGGGCAGGCGGCCGCGCCGAGCTCGACGGCGGCACGATGGACGGGTTCCTCAAGGCCGACTCAGACACCTTCGCGATCGGCTACTACACGGCCGATGACCTGCCGTTCACGCCCCACATGGCCCAGGCCTTCACGGCCTTCGATCGTTTCTTCTGCTCGATTCTGTCCTCGACCTACCCCAACCGCGAGTACATGCACGCCGGCCAGTCCTACGGGAAGACCGACAACTCGATGCCGTCTGGTAACGGCTTTCCCGACACGACGATCTTCGCGGCCCTGAGCAACGCGGGCGTCTCCAACCACTACTACTACACCGACATCCCGGTCTCGGCGCTGTGGGGCTCGGCCGGGCTCTCGCGCTCGAGCCAGGTCCAGAACTTCTACGAGCAGGCCGCTGCCGGCACTCTGCCCGCGCTCTCCTTCGTGGACCCATCCTTCAACGGTGAGGATCAGGGCACCTCGGGCGACGAGCACCCCCACGGCGATGTGCGCGTGGGCCAGGCCTTCGTGGCCGACGTCGTGCACGCCTTCCTGGCGTCGCCGCAGTTCAAGCGCGGTGCGCTGTTCGTCGTCTACGACGAGTGGGGCGGCTTCTTCGATCACGTGGTCCCGCCGCGCGTTCCCGACCTGCGGACCAGCACCAACCTGATGCAGGACTACGGACAAATGGGCTTCCGGATCCCGGCTGTAATGGTCTCGCCCTACGCCCGGCGCGGCCACGTCGACCACTCGGTCTATGGCTTTGAGTCGATCCTCAAGATGATCCGCTACCGCTTCGGGCTGCCGCCGCTGACCCCCCGCGATCTCTATGCCAACAACATCGCCGCCGCCTTTGACTTCGCATCTCCGAACTTCACTCCGCCCGCGCTGCCCACGCCCGCGCACGTGATCTCGGCGGCTTGCAGCGGCTCGAGCCCGGTCGACTCCGGCGGCGCCGGCATCGACGGCGGCACCCTGCTGGGCACCCCGCTCCCCGGGGGTCCTCCGCTCCCCGGCGGTCTCGCGCGCGCTCACCACGGTCACCGGGCACCCCAACGAACCAAGCCCCACGATCTCCAGACCCTCGTCACCAGCGGCTGGCTCGAGCGACTGCACTTCGACTACCGGCCCGCGACCCCGGCCACCATGTTTCGCCACCCGTCGAGCCTCGGTCTGCGTCCATGAGGAGGCTGCTGGCGATGCTCGGGCTGCCCGGGGCGCTGGCGGCCGGGCTGCTCATCCCGGCCTCGCTGGCCGCCGCCGACAGCTTCGCCCCGGTGACGATGTCGATCGCGGTCACGCCGGTCGCCCGCCGAGCGGCGCCGCTCAAGGTATCGGTGGACGTGAAGGCCGATCCCGGTGTGCTCGACACCGGCGAGGGCCCCCTGCGGGTCGAGGTCAAGCTCGCCCCCGAGTGCGGTGGTGACTTCCAGCACACTCCCGGGGTGACCTTGATCAACCTTGCGCTCAATCCTCCGCCCACCACGGGTAAGGCCTACAGCGGCACCGCGAGCGACCGCGGCCGCCCACGTGCCTACGGCGTCCAGACCGTGTGCACGTACCTCGAGGATTCGACCGCGGGACGCGTGTACGCCAGCGATCAGTCGGTCACCGTCAACGTCTCGCCGGCCTGCACGGCCGCCGGCCGACACTATGACTCGGCCGCCCGGGCGCTGGCGCGGGCCCGCCGTCAGTACCGCCGCGCCCACGGCAAGAAGGCTCGACGCCGGGCGGCGAAGCTGGTCACCCACCGCACGCGAACGCTGGCCGGCGACCGCCGGCGGGGACTCGCCGCCTGTGGGGTCGGGGTGCCGCTATGAGACGCCTCCGCTTGGTCTTGGCGGCGCTCGGGCTGCTGGCCCTGACCGGGCCCGGGTTGGCCTCGGCCGCGCCCCCGATCCGCCACGTGTTCGTGATCGTGCTCGAGAACGCGAACCAGGCCACCACCTTCGGACCGAACTCCCCGGCCCAGTACCTGACTAACACGCTCAAGCCCTCCGGTGCCTACATCCCCAACTACTTCGGGATCGGTCACAACAGCAACGACAACTACCTCGCCATGATCAGCGGCCAGGCGCCCAACCCCTCCACCCAGGCCGACTGCCAGACCTTCTCGGAGATGAGCCCGGGCACGATCGGGTCGGGCGGTCAGGCCATGGGCACGGGCTGCGTCTATCCGGCCTCGGTCCCGACGATCGCCTCCCAGCTCTCCGGCGCCGGGTTCACCTGGCGGGATTACAACCAGAGCATGGGTGCCGACCCCACCCGTGAGGCCACGGTGTGCGCCCACCCCGCCGTCGGTTCGTTTGACAACACGCAGAGCGCGACCGCCACCGACGAGTACGCCACCCGCCACAACCCGTTCATGTACTTCCACAAGATCATCGATGACACTACGCTGTGCGACACCCACGTGGTCGGACTCGACGCGCTCGGCCAGGACTTGAGCACGCCTTCGTCGGTCGCCAACTACAGCTTCATCACGCCCGACCTGTGCAGCGACGGCCACGACGCACCGTGCAAGAACGGCCAGCCCGGCGGCCTGACCTCGGCCGACCAGTTCCTCCAGACCTGGGTCCCGAAGATCACCACCTCGCCGGCCTACCGCGCCGACGGGCTGCTGATGATCATCTTCGACGAAGCCACCACCAGCGACACCAGCTCGTGCTGTGGCGCCCAGCCTGGACCCAATAGCCCGATGCCCGGCATCAACGGTCTCGGCGGAGGACAGACGGGCGCCGTGCTGCTCTCGCCGTGCATCGCCCCCGGCACCGTGACCAATGTCGCCTACAACCACTACTCGATGCTCGGCAGCGTCGAAGATCTTTTCGGCGTGGCCCATATCGGGTACGCGGGCCTGCCCGGCGAGACCACCTTCGGCTCAGACATCTACAACCGTTCGTGCGGCGCTGCCCCCCCGAACGCCTCGGCCAAGGCACCCCGGTTGCTCTCGAGCGTCGGGACCCGGTCTCGGATTCCCGTGAGCTGGGCGTCGACGACCACCGGCGGCACCGGCCTCGCCTCCTACACGGTTGCAGTGACTGACCTCAGCGCCGCCAAGCCAGTGCTCCGCAGGCTCCTGACCGGTACCCAGCGCACGGCGCTGACCTACCCCGGCCGGCTTGGGCACACCTATGAGTTCTCCGTGCGGGCGACCAACCTGGCCGGCCAGTCCAGCTCCGCTGCGACCACCACGGCACTCGTCCCGAGTGGCATCCGGCCGGCCAGGGGGCACTACAGCCGTGGCTGGCGCGTGCATCGCCGCAAATCAGCCTGGCAGGGCAAGGAGATCTCAAGCTCGGTCAGGGGGGCGAGCTTCAAGCTGCGTTACCTCGGCGGCTCGGTCGCGGTGATCGGAGAGCGGACGGCGCGCGGCGGCGTCGCCCGCGTCACCTTCGACGGTCGCACCCGCACCATCCGTCTCCACGCCGGGCGCCTCATGACCCGCCGAGTGATCTATCGGGCCGCGGGCAAGACCCGCCGCCATCGCCTGACGATCACCGTGGTCCGGGGGACGGTGGCACTCGAGGGGCTGGCGATCTCGGCGCGTCGGCGCTGAGCCCGGCCGCGACGCCGTCAACCTCGGCGTGCCTCGCGCAAGAGTGCGCCAAGGTTGGCCACGGGGCCGAGATGAGGGAGTTTGTCGGGGTTGATGACCGGGTGGAATTCACACCGTGTGAGATACTTGGCAGACAAGCCTGTGTCGTCCGCCGGAGGTGAGTTACGTGTCTGAGTCGGCCCACGTCCTCGTTGTCGCCCATCAAACGGCGGCCACGCCGGCACTGCTCGGCGCGGTTGGTGAACGCGCCCGCCGGAGCCCAGCCAACTTCCATCTGGTGGTACCCCGACGCCAGCACGGCATGCACAAGCTGGTCGATCCGCAGGACACCGGTGACGACGAGGCAAACCAGGTCCTGGTCGACGCCCTGCCGAAGCTGACGGCCGCCGCCGGTCAAGAGGTCACCGGCAGCGTCGGAGACTCCGAGCCGCTGATGGCGATCGAGGACGCGATCCATCTCGGGAACTACGACGAGATCATCATCTCCACGTTGCCGCCTCGCATCTCGCGCTGGCTCAAGCTCGATCTGGTCAGCAAGAGCCGCGACCTCGGATTGCCGGTGACCCACGTAGAGGACTCAGCCGGCGCTTCGGGCGAGACCGCTCCCTCCTCGGCGTAGCGGCGGCCGAGCGCCGTTCAGCGGCGGTCGCCGCGGCATGCGGGCTCTAGCTCGAAGCTCACCTCGCGGTCGAGGACCGCTCGTGGTGGTCGCAGATGGCCCGCGCCGACCAAGCTCATCCCGTATGTCTTTCGGCAAGCGCCAATATCAAGGACGCGGGCGCAAAAAGGGCGGCCGACAACGCCTGTCGGGCCGTTGGATCGGGCAAGCAGAGCCAGGTTGCCCAAGCGGCGATTAGGGCGGCGCGCGAAGACTGCCTTCAGGTGTCGCGACAGATCGCCAACCCGACGGCTCGAAGCACGGCTGAAGCGGGCTGCCCGGCCGGCAAATAGCGGGCCTCCTCGGCACCCGTGATCGCGAACACATGTTTGCTTACGCGGATTCTTGGATAGCTCATTGAGTGGAGCCCGAACAGCTTCGCGCTCCGCAGCGGCACCTAGAAGCTGTACATGAATCGATATGGGAGAAGCATATGAGTGGGATAGCTGACGCAGCACGCAAGGTTCCAGGGGTAGCAGCGGCGGAAGGCGCGATCACGGGCGCGCTGGCCACTGAGGAGGATCTGCCGATCAAGGATTACGACAAGCAGACTGCTGATGCCATTGTCGAAAAGCTGTCGGGTTTCTCGCAGCGCGAACTGCGCATGATCGACGCCTACGAGCGCAAGCGTGAGAACCGGACGACGATCACCGACAAGATCAGCAAGCTGACCGGAGATGAGCCATGGTCAGGCTACGACGAGCTCGGAGCTGATGCGCTCGCGAAGGCGGTCAGAGAGGGCAACGTGGAAGACGCCAAGCGGGTCCGCAGCTATGAGCGCGGGCATAAGGATCGCTCAGGCGTGATCGACGCAGCAGACCGCCGTATCAACACGAAATAGACAGAGGTTTCTCGATGAGTAAGTCAGAACAGAAGATTGTGCAGTACCTGAACGAAGCCCACGCGAGCGAGGTCGGCCTGGTGAGCGTGCTGCGGTCACAGATCGCGATGACGTCGCGCGGTTCATACCGCGACGGACTGGAGCGCCATCTCGAGGAGACGCGCGGGCACGCTGAACGGGTGCAGCGACGCCTCGCGGAGCTGGGTCAGGGGGGCAACCCGTGGCAGGTGGTGCTTGGTTTTACCGAGAGCCTGGTCAGTCAGACGTTGGCTCTCGGTAAGACGCCGTTTGACTTGCTGCGCGGGTCAGGTGGTGAGGAGAAGGTCCTCAAGAATGCCAAGGACGCCGCCAGCACCGAGGCGCTGGAAATCGCGACCTATACGGCTCTTGAGCGCCTGGCGGAACGGGTCGGGGATACCCAGACCGCGAAGCTCGCGGCGTCCATCCGTGGCGATGAGGAGCGGATGCTCGACCGGGTCATGCGCGAGATTCCCAAGCTGACGGATGCCGTGGTCAGCGCCGACGTACACGGCAATGGCTCGTATGACGTCACCAAGACCGGCGCGGCGGATACCGCGCAGCGAGCTGCGGGTGAGGTCAAGCAGACTGCGCGCAAGGCGAAGACGAAGACCAGGCGGACCGCGCGCCAAGCCCGCAAGGTTCCCGGTGTTGCTCAGGCCGAGGGACAGGTCAAGGGTGCCGTCGCTTCCGAGCGAGATCTTGCGATCCCGCGGTTTGACTCACTGACGGCCGAAGAGATCAACGAGAAGCTGTCGGGCCTCTCGCAGATCGACCTGGCCAAGATCGACTCTTATGAGCGCAAGCACGAGAATCGAAGCACGGTCCTGAGCCGGATCACTTCTCTGCGCGGCGCCGAGCCCTGGCCGGGCTATGACGAGCTCACTGCCGATGAGATCCAGGCAGCCTTAGGTGAAGGCGATGAACAGCGCGCGAAGGATGTGGCCCGCTACGAGCGCACGCACAAGAACCGCGCCGGCGTTCTCAACGTCGCCGAGCGCGAGCGCGCCAACGCCTAGCATTTCCACCTGCGCTGACGCGGACGGAGCCTTCCGGGCTCCGTCCGCACGCAGCGGTCCGGGCTTGCGCATTTATCGGCGGCCCAGCCGCTGATCAGACTTGTGCTTCGCGGCGGTCGAGGCCCGTGTTGATGCTGCGGACGACGAACAGCGTTCGCGAGCCTCGGTTCGGAAACGCCAAACGCGGAAGCCTCGACGCCAGGGGGACTCCGGACCGCTCCTGCTTTGCCGGCTGCAGGGCGCCTCTGGTGTTGGCGACGGGTGACCCGCTCCGCGCGGGATCCGCGACTGAGTGGCCGATGCCGGCTCGCTCAAGCGATTCGTGGCGCCTGTGAATCTCGAAGCTGGCGACGAGCGGGGTACTGGGTCCGCCGTGAGCCGTGAGCATGTCGGCGTCACCGTCGCCGACCTTGACACGGCGACGGCGTTTTTCGTCGGGCTGGGCCTCGAGGTCGAGGGCCGGATGTTCATGGAGGGCGAGTTCGTGGACACCGTCATTGGCATCCCCGGCTCCCGCAGTCAGATCGTCATGCTGCGGCCGCCCGATGGAGGTCCTGGGCTGGAGCTGTCGAGCTTCGTCCGGCCGGAACACGAGCCGGGGTCGCCGACCGCCATGGCCAACGAACTGGGGCTGCGCAACGTGTCATTCGAAGTCGACGACTTGCAGGCGACGGTCGACCGGCTGGCTGCGGACGGCTACGGCCTGGTCGGCGGCATCGGTCAGTACGAGAACATCTGGCGCATGGCCTACGTGCGCGGGCCAGAGGGGATCATCGTGTCCCTGGCTGAGCGGATCGGGCCGCCCGGAGCCACGCTTTCGTCATAGGTCGAGCATCACGACGGCGCGGCCGATCGCCCCGCTATGCACACTTTTGTACACAC
>JBOGYN010000594.1:0-21125 GCA_050696855.1 Solirubrobacteraceae bacterium
GCGGTCACGCGTCGTCCGCGCCCGATCTCGACGGTGCGGGGAGCCTAAGTTGCTACCGCTCGCGGACGCCGGCCTGGGTCAGCAGTTCCTGGACTCGTTTACGTTCATGGGTAACAACCTGAGCCACCTCTTGCACGACACCCTGGGAACGATCGCCCTCAGCGGCGCGGCCCTGGCGGTGGCGCTGGTCGTCACGCTGCCGCCCGCGGTTTGGCTCGGTCACCTGCACCGCGGCTCGGGGCTGGCGATCCGCACCGCCAACCTCGGACGCTCCCTGCCCGAACTCGGGCTGATCGCGATCTTCCTCGCGTTGCTCGGGATCGGCTTTGTCAACGTCATGCTGGCCCTCGTCATCGTCGGCATTCCGCCGATCCTGGCCAACGCCTTCACCGCCGTCGACGGCGTCGAGCCCGACGTGGTCGATGCTGCGCGCGGCATGGGCATGAGTCCACTCGCCGTCTTGCTCAAGGTGGAGATCCCCCTGGCGCTGCCGCTGATGTTCGCCGGGATCCGTACCTCGGTGCTGTTCATCATCGGCGCCTCGCCGCTGGCCGCCATCGCCGGCGGGTCTGGCCTGGGCGAGATCATCGTCAACCAGGCGAGCGACGGAGGCCCGGGCGTGCTCGCCGCGTCGCTGTGGGTCTCGGCGCTCGCGCTGATCGTCCAGGGCCTGTTCGCGCTGCTGCAGCGCGTGCTCACGCCCACGGGACTCCAGGTCGGCGTGCGCGCCGACGGAAAGCCGGCCCGGATCGACGTTGGGGTGGCCGACGCCGAACGCGTGACCGCGCAGGTTATCTAGACGCGGGGCTTCACCTGAGCGCGTAGCGCCGTGCCCACTTCGGCGAGCGCGAAGAAGTTACGCAGCACGCGTGCGCCGTCGGGGTGTTGCGCACTGAACTGCTCGGGGTGAAATTGCGTGCCCCACCAGGGGCGATCGCGCACCCGGACTGCTTCCACCGCACAGTCCTCGCTGCGGGCGAGCACGACAAAGTCCTCGGGCAGCGTGACCACGTCCCAGGAATGGTGCTCATAGATCACTGCGGTTCGGCTAAGCCCACCCAGCAGGCCCTCTTCGTCCAGGACCTCAACCGGAGCGAATCCGACCGCCGGGACCTCCCGCGGGCCGATCGCGCCGCCGGCAAACATGGTTTGGAGCTGCATCCCGGCGCAGATCCCGAGCACGGCCCCGCCGAACAGCCTCACGCTCTCACCCAGGCGATAGAGCGCGTCCGGATCGTGACTCTCCCACGGGGCGAAGGATCCGCCGAGGATCATGGCGGCGCCGGCGAAGCCTCCGACGTCGCAGTAATGCTGGCTGCGCACGGGCACGCCGGCCAGCCGCTCGATCCGCTTCCGGATCACCTCGTAGTGACGCGCCAACGTCCGGGTGATCGCCGGCCGAGGCTCGGTGATCACGAACTCGACGACGGCTGCCGTCATCTGGGTCAAGGTGACGGACGGCGCCGGCCGTCAGAGCCTGGGCGCGTAGTCGAGGTTGCGCTGCTTGAGTCCAACCGTGCTTCCGAAAAACGCGTGGCGCGACATGTCGGGGCTGTAGCGGCTGGCGGGAGGGGTGCGGCCAAGGGCTTCAGCGACGGCGCGGATGTGGTGCGGGGCCGCCCCGCAGCAGACGCCGAGGTAGTCGACACCGAGCTCGTGCGCCTCCCGGGCAAACTCGCCCAGCTCGTAGCGATTGCACGTGAACGGATCGAGGGCAGTCGGGAACGGTCGATCGCCCGGAATGCAGTCGCAGTCGGGATCGGTCAATGACTGAAAGCTGGGTTCGGCGTCGTGGGTGCGGTAAGGCACCGGCAGCGCGGCGACGGGGCAGGAAACGGCCTCCCGGATGGCCCCTAGGAACGGCATCATCGTGCGTGGTCCCCGGATGCAGTTGAGGCCGACGACGTCCGCTCCGGCGGCCTCGAGACGGCGGCACGATTCCTCAGGCGTCCACCCTTCGCGGGTGACCGGCTCACGGTGCATGGCCAACGTCACCACGGCCGGCAGTCCGGTCGGCCGGATGACCTCGGTGGCCAGCAGAGCTTCCTGCGCCCAGGAGAACGTCTCGCCGATGATGAAGTCCACGCCGGCCTCGACCGCCCACGCGACCTGCTCCTCGAACATCTCTCGCACCGCGGCCTCGGTCGCGGGGTCGCCCGGGTCATAGACGTTCGTGTTGCAGATGTTGCCGGCGAGCAGGGAACCTGTTCTTCGCGCGACCTCGCCGGCGATCGTCAGAGCCTGGCGGTTGATCGTCTCCAGCGCACTCTCCCTACCGACCATGCGCAGCTTCTCGCGGTGGGCGTAGTAGGTAAACGCCTCGACCACGTCAGAGCCGGCATGCACGAACTCCTCGTGAAGCTGGGCCACGACTTCGGGATGCTCCAGCACGACCTCGGGCACGAAGGCGCCGGCCTGTAGGTAGCCGCGGCGCTCGAGCTCGAACAGGTAACCCTCGGCGCAGATGACCGGTCCGGTTGCCAGGCGTTCCAGCAGGCCATCACTTCGTGCATCAGCCATCGTCTCTACCCCTTTTCTCCGCGCTTACGAATGTCCGATACGAATGGTGCCATAGCTACAACACGCGTTGCAGAAAGCTGCCCGTCGGCCGAGCCGTCGCCGGCCGGCGAAGAAAACGTGACCGTCATCCTCAACAAAGAGTACGATTCTGATTGTCGGTTGCCAAATGACAGTTATTGCTCGCTATGACAGTTAGGATCGATCAAAACGGAGTCGACCTCAAGGCTCTCCGGGCACTGGTAGCAGTCGCGGATGCGGGCTCGTTCCGGGCCGCGGCCAAGTCCCTCGGCTACACGCAGTCTGCGATCTCCCACCAGATCGCGATCCTGGAACGAGGCCTCGCCGCCGCTATGTTCACGCGCCCGGGAGGCCGGGGCGCGACGGGACTGACCGCGGCCGGCGAGGCCGCCTACCGGCGAGCGCGGCGGGTGCTGGGCGAGATCGAGACGCTGGGCGCCGACATCGCCGCGATCCAGAGCGGCGAGCCGCAGACCCTGCGCATCGGCGTATTTCAGACTGCCACCACCGAGCTGCTGCCCGGCGCTCTGCGGACGCTCCGTGAGCAGCGCCCCGACGTCGAGGTGATCCTGACCGAGATCCAGGACAACAGCCGCACGTTCGATCGTTTGGCCGCTGGGCAGCTGGACGTCGCGTTTCTGGTCAATCCCGAGCCCGACGAACGGGTCCAGTCGATCCAGTTGCTCGATGACCCCTGGGTGATCCTCACGCGCCGTGACAGCGAACTGGCCGCGGCTGCCGTCCCGTCATTTGACCTGCTCGACGGCGTCGACCTGGTGGCCTGGAACCGCCGCTGGCACTCGCAGGTGGAATTGGAGGATGCCTGGCGGCGACGGGCCATCAACCCCCGGGTCGTCTACCGCACCGATGACAACCTCGCGCTGCAGCGACTCGTCGCGGCCGGGTACGGTCACGCCTGCCTGGATCGCCTCGGTGCGGCCGGGGCGGTCGAGCCGTCGCTGACTTGGCTGGAGCCCGAGGAGATCCTGATCCCGCGGACGATCGCCCTCTGCCACCCTCGCCGTCGCGACCCGAGTGCCTCGGCGCTGATTTTGATGGAAGCCGTCCGCAGCCAGTTCGGGATATGACCAGTCGCTTCCCGTTTGACTACGACGGTCTGATCGGCGAAGGCTGGAGCGGCACCGACCCCGATGGCGCCCACGTCAACGTCGTCCTGGCCGAGCGCGGCACCCCGACCGCGGCAGCGCTGCTGACCACCTTCACCTCCCCCGCCCCCGGTCACGCGCCGATCCTCGTCGTCGTCGGCGAGGACAAGCAGCGGTATGAGCCGGTGTGGCCGCCGACGATCATGATCAACAAGGAGACCGCGCTGCAACCGCGCCACCAGAAGATCACCTGGGGCGCCGGCCAGCTGGGCATCGCCCAGGGGGTGCTCGACGCAGTGGCGCACGATCTGATCCCGGCCAGCGGAGACTTGCTCGTGTTCGTGGCGATCTACATCGACGCCGCGGCCACGGACGAGACCGCCGTCCGGATCGCCAGCCGCGAAGCCACGCTCAAGGGCGTTGGAACCGCGCGCCGCGGCCGTGACCCGGCCGGGGTGCAGGCGCTGGTGGACCGGCGCGACCGCTTGCGCAGTCCGTTCTACAGCGGCTCGTGAGGACACCCAGCTCGTTTTGACCCGCGTGGGATTCATCGGCCTCGGCCACATGGGCGGCCATATGTGCCGTCATCTGATCACGGCCGGCTTCGCCGTGAGCGCGTTCGATCTCAACCCCGACGCGCTGGCGCAGGCGGGCGTGGCCGGGGCCCGAATGAGCGCCGACGTGGCTGACTGCGCGGGCGACTCCGAGATCCTCATCACCAGTCTGCCTGGGCCGGCGCAGGTCGACGCCGTGCTGTCCGGCGCCGGCGGCGCGATCGATGTCCTGCCTCCGGGCGCGCTGGTCGTCGAGATGAGCACCAGCTCGCTGGAAGTGGGACGCCGCGCGCTGGCCGCCGCTACCGCGCGTGGAATCCAGATGCTCGACGCGCCGGTGGCGGGGCAGACGATCGGCGCCGAGGCCGGCACGCTGGCGATCTACGCCGGCGGCGACGCCACCGCCTTCGCCCGGGCGCTGCCGGTGCTCGAGACGATCGGCGACCCTCAGCGGATCTTTCACCTCGGCCCCAACGGCGCCGGCTACGCCGTCAAACTGCTGCTCAACCTGACCTGGTTCGTGCACGCGGTGGCTACCGCCGAGGCGCTGACGATCGGGGTCAAGGCCGGCGTGGACCTTGACAAGCTCCACGCGGCCCTGGTGAGCTCGCCGGCCAACTCCGTGTTTCTGGAGCACGACGTGCGGACGGTGCTCGACGAAGGCGATTACGACCAGGGGTTCGCCATGGAACTCGTGACCAAGGACCTCGGCCTCGCCGTCGACCTTGCCCGCGATGTCGGCGTGCCGGTCGAGCTCGCTTCGTTGGTGGAACAGATCCACCTCCGCGCCCGGGCGAGCTACGGGGACAGCGCCGGAGAGATGAGTGCGATCCGGCTCTATGAAGAGCGGGCCGGGATCGCCCTACGCTGGCCCCGGTCGTAGGGCGTGCAGCACCCCGGCCGACGCGCACGTCGCCAGCGCCAGGAGCAGATCAGAGTCGGCGACGCCGGCCAGATCGGGATGATCGAGGTTCAGCTCGATCGTCGGCGCCGGGCCCTGGAGTCCGAGGCTCGCCCGGCCGTTGGTGACCAGCTGGCCCCACAGGTTCCCCCCGGCCGCGGCGAGCAGCGCGTCCCGGGTCTGACCCTCGCGGCGGGCGAGGGTTTCGAGCTCGCGGCACTCCTCGAACGGGTCGATCCGCACCTGCTCGTCGGTTCCGATCGCCAGGCGCACCCCGGCGTCGCGGTAGCGCAACGCGGGCAGGTAACCGTCACCGAGGTTGCCCTCGGTGGTCGGGCAACTGACGACGATCGTCCCGCTCTCGGCGAGCCGCGCGATATCGCCGTCTGAGACGTGAATGCCGTGAATGACGCTGGTCCGCGGGCTCAAAAAACCACAGCGGCCCAGCAGCTCGATCGGCGAGCAGCCATGCTCGGCCTGGCACTCGTCGAGCTCGCGGCGCTGCTCGCAGGCGTGGACGTGACGGACGAGATCGTGCTGCTCGGCGTAGCGCGCGATCTCGGCGATCCAGTCGGCCGGGACCGCGCGGACGCTGTGCACCGCCGCGCCGACGCGTACCCCCGGGCGGCTCGCCGCCCACGAGCGCAGCGCCTCGAGCCGAGCCAGGAACACGGACACGTCGGGATCACAGAAGCGCCGCTGGCCGTCGCTGGCGGCGTGGCCGAAGCCCGCGCGGTGGTAGGCCGCCGGTAGCACCACGATCTCGAGCCCGGCGTCCACCGCCGCCTGCGCCAAGGCGATCGCCATCGCGTTGGGCTCGTCGTAGGGGCGGCCGTCGGGCTGGTGCACGACGTAGTGAAACTCCCCCACCCCCCCGTACCCCGCCGCCGCCATCGCGCGGTAGACCCGACCCCCGACCGCGCCCATCGAAGCCGGGTCATGCGAGCTGGCCAGTCGGTACATCTCGGTCCGCCAACTCCAGAAGTCATCGCCCGGGTGCGAGCGTTCGCCGATGCCCCGGAGGTCGAGCTGGAAGGCGTGGCTGTGGGCGTTGACCATCGCCGGGACCCGAGTCGTTCGGGCCTCGCCAGTCATCGTCGGGTGATCCGGGCCGCGGCGGCCGCGTCGCGCACGTACACCGGATCGCCGGCGATGAACGCCGCCAGCACCGGGTTGCGGCCGAGCCGGTAGGCGATCCGCTCCACGGGGCCGTCGAGGAGGAGCAGATCGGCTTGCTTGCCCGGCTCGATCGATCCCAGGGTGCGCTCGAGACCGAGCGTCCAGGCGGCATTCAGCGTCACGGCGGCGAGCGTCTCGCGCACGCTCAGCTGGTACAGGCGCGCCCCCAGCCCGACGACCAGCGGTATCGAGACCACCGGGGAGGTGCCCGGGTTGGCGTCGGTGGCCAACACGACCAGCGCTCCCGCGTCCAAGAGGGCCCGCCCGGGCGCCCGGTGCTCGGCGCCCATGAATTCCGCGACCGGCAGCAGCACCGCCGCACACGCCGCCGCGGCGAGCGCCGGCACGTCCTGCGGCGCCAGCATCGAGAGGTGATCCACCGAGCGCGCGCCGGCGGCCAGCGCCACCGGCACCGAGCGGTGGCTGGCGAACTGCTCGACGTGGGCGCGCAGAGCCAGCCCTCCGGCGGCGGCCAGGGCCCCCATCCGCTCCAGGTGGTGATTGTCGAAGGCGATCGACTCGACGAAGATGTCCAGTGCGCTGATACCGCCAGTGGCGAGCACCTCGGGCATCATCGCTTCGACCTCGGCCATCCACTGGTCGGCCGTGAAGCCCGGCGGGACGGCATGGGCGAGCAGGCCGGTCGACAGGGTGGTCTGGGGCACGAGCGGCCCGAGCTCGCGGGCCAGCCGCAGCGCGCGCAGCTCGCCCTCGCGCGAGAGGCCGTAACCAGACTTGGTCTCAAACGTGGTCGTCCCCGCCGCGAGCATCTCCGCCGCCAGCTCACCCGCCTGGGCGAGCACGGCTTCGTCGGAGCTCTCGGCCAGTGCCTGGGCCGAGGCGGCGATACCCCCACCGCTCCGGGAGATCGACTCATATCCAACGCCGCCCAGCTTCTGCTCGTACTCGGCCGCGCGCCAGCCGGCGAAGGGCAGATGGGTGTGGCAGTCCACGAAACCCGGGACGACTGCGCAACCGCGGGCGTCGACCACGATCTCAGCCTCCGGATCAGACTCCCGCCCGGCGATCAACCCGTCGTGCACAACCAGGTCACCCGGTTCCAGGCTCTGAGCCGAGATCTCGTCCCCCCGCAGCCACGGGAGCCCGTCGGCGGGCGGCCGCAGAATCTGCTCGGCGCCGTGCAGGAAGAGCGAGCGCCCGCTCACCGCAGGTCTGGCTCGGGATCGAGCATCGGCATCCGGATCCCGTGCCGCTGCGCTGCGTGCAGCGCCTCCGGGTAGCCCGCGTCGGCGTGACGAACGACGCCGAGCCCAGGGTCGGCGGTCAGGGTCCGACGGACCCGCTCGCCGGCTTCCGGCGTGCCGTCGGCCACCACCACCTGCCCGGCGTGGATCGACTTGCCCATCCCGACGCCGCCACCGTGGTGGATCGAGACCCAGCTGGCGCCGCAGGCGGTCATCAGCATCGCGTTGAGCAGGGGCCAGTCGGCCACGGCATCTGAGCCGTCGCGCATGTCCTCGGTCTCCCGTTCCGGAGAGGCCACCGAGCCGGCGTCGAGATGATCGCGGCCGATCACGATCGGGCCCTTCAGCTCTCCCTGGGCGACCATCTCGTTGAAGCGGACACCGGCCCGGTCGCGTTCACCGTAACCCAGCCAGCAGATCCGGGCCGGGAGGCCCTGGAACTGAACCCGCTCCTCGGCCAGCGAGATCCAGCGCGCGACGTGCTCCTGATCCCCGAACAGATCGAGGATCGCCTGGTCAGTGGCGTAGATGTCAGCCGGGTCGCCGGACAGAGCCACCCAGCGAAACGGTCCCTTGCCTTCGCAGAACAGGGGCCGGATGTAGGCGGGCACGAACCCGGGATAGGCGAAGGCGTCAACGTCCCCGTGCTCGGCCGCCAGACCCCGCAGCGCATTGCCGTAGTCAAACGCCTCGGACCCAGCGGTCTGCAGGGCACGGATCGCGCCCACGTGGGTGACCGCGCTCTCGCCGACCTGGCGAAGGTAGTCGTCGGGATCGCGCTCTCGCAGGACGGCGGCCTGTTCGAGGGTGAGCCCGGCTGGGATGTAGCCGTTGAGGGGATCGTGGGCGCTGGTCTGGTCGGTGACGACGTCGATCGGCACCCCGCGGCGGACCAGCTCGGGCAGCACCTCGGCGGCGTTGCCGGCCAAGCCGATCGAGAGCGCCCGGCTTTGCGAGCGGGCGGCGTCCAGACGAGTGAGCGCGTCATCAAGGTCAGCGGCGCGCTCGTCCAGGTAACCGCTCTCGATGCGGCGCTCGATCCGGCGCAGATCGATCTCCACACACAGGGCGGCGCCGCCGAGCATCGTGACGGCCAGCGGCTGGGCACCCCCCATTCCGCCCAGTCCCGCCGTGACGACGAGCCGTCCGGCCAGCGTCCCGCCAAAGCGCTTGCGAGCCACGGCGGCAAAGGTCTCGTAGGTGCCCTGGAGGATGCCCTGGCTGCCGATGTAGATCCACGACCCGGCGGTCATCTGGCCGTACATCATCAGTCCGGCGGCGTCGAGCTCGCGGAACTTGTCCCAGGTCGCCCACTGGGGCACCAGGTTCGAGTTCGCGATCAGCACCCGGGGCGCGTCGGGGTGGGTCTCGAACACGGCCACGGGCTTCCCCGACTGCACGAGCAGGGTCTCGCCGGCCCCCAGCCGCTGCAGCTCGCGTTCGATCGTGTGAAAGCTCGCCCAATTGCGCGCCGCCTTGCCAATTCCCCCGTAGACCACCAACTCCTCCGGCTTCTCGGCCACATCGGGATGTAGGTTGTTGTGCAGCATCCGCAGCGCCGCTTCCTGCGGCCAGCCCCGGCAGCGCATGGCCGACCCGTATTGCACTCCCATGAGGCGGCACGCTACCTCAACGCCCCGGGAGTGCGGCGGCCGCCGACGCTCAGCGGCGTGTGGGCGAGTCTGCCCGCCGTGCTGAGCTGGGATCTGGCTAAGCCGGTGTAGGTGATCTCGATCGCACTCACGTCAGCGCCGCGCGGACTCGGGCCAGCAGCTCTCCGCTGCGGACCGAGCGCTCGACCAGCTGCTGCACCTCGGGACCGAGGGGACGATCCTCGCCCAGCGGCGCCACCGTCTCGCGCACGCATGCCTGAGCGGCCGCGGTGCCGCGGCCCAGGACCCCGGGCGCGGCCAGTTCGATCGCCTGGGCGGCCACCAGCAGCTCGACTGCCACCAGCAGCTCGAAGCGCTGGACCTGATCGCGCAGACGCACGGCGGCCTGCGTGGCGCCGGTGGAGTCGTCCTCGACCCCGTCGGCACCGACCGTGGCGTGGATGGCGAGCGGGGCGGCCAGATGGCGGATCTCGAGGGTCAGGGCCTGGGCGGTCTTGCCCAGCGGCGCCGCGCCCGAGCGGGTGACGTCGTCGGCGACCAGCGTGGCCGGGAGCCCGCTGAGTCGCTCGGTTCTCAGGCGAGCGGTCCGCTCGGTGATCGCTGAGGCAACCTGGGCGACGGCGATCGCCGTTGCGTCCAGGGCCATAGCCAGGGCCGGCACGTGGAAGTTGCCGGTGCTGAGGATCTCGTCGTCGTCAACCAGAACCAGAGGGTTGTCAGCGGCACCGCTCAGCTCCGGGGCGAGCGCGGCCTCCACCAGTCCCAGCGCCGAGCGCAGGGCACCGTGGATCTGACTGGCGCAACGGAAGCTGAGCGGGTCCTGGAGGCGCCGGGCCCCACCGGCCTGATCGAGCGTGCCACCCGCCAGCAGCGAGCGCAGACCGGTCGCCGCCCAATCCTGACCGGGTGCCGGCCGCGCCGCCACGACCCGCGGATCGAGCGGGCTGAGGTTGGCCCGAAACCCCTCCATGGCCAGCGCGGCCGAGACCTGGGCCGCGGACAGCGCCGCCTGTCCGTCCAGCCAGGCGAGCGCGGCCGCGCCCACTGAGACCGCCGAGCTGCTGCATAGGGCCAGGCCGTCCTTGGGCCCCAGTGCAATTGGTGCAAGCCCGGCCCGGCGCAGAGCCTCGTCTCCGGCCAGGCGCTCGCCGTCCAGCTCGGCCTCGCCCTCTCCGATCAGGACCAGGCCCATGTGGGCCAGCAGGCACAGGTCGGCGGCGCCGATCGAACCGCTGCCGGGGATGACCGGATCTACCCCGGCGTTGAGCAGGGCGGCGAGTCCTTCGGCGACCGCGAGGCCCGCCCCGGCGCCGCCCGCGCAAAGCCCGTTGAGCCGCACCGCCATCGCCGCCCGGCTGAGCTCCGAGGACAACGGCGGGCCGACCGCGTTGGCCCGTCCCCGGAGCGTGCGCGTCGAGAACACGGCGGCCTCCGCGCCGGCCACCGGGTCGACGACCCGTGGTCCCAGGCCGGTGGTCACGCCGTAGACCGGCCGGCCCTCCCAGACGGCCCGGGTGACGACCCCGGCAGAGGCCGCGATCCGCTCCCGCGCGTCCGGGTCGATCACGACCGGAGCGCGATCGCGGGCGATCGCGGCCAGCGAGGCGGGCACCAGGTCGCGTCCAGTGAGGCGGACCGACATCGCTGCGACGATACTGGCCACGACGCGGGTCGGATTAGAGTGCGCATCATGTCCGCCCCGCCAGGCTCACGAGCGCCGACCCCGCCGGAACCGATCACGTTGGACGGCGCCAGCCTGACGCCCAAGCGGGTCGCCCTGATCGCTCGCGGGCACGCACCGGCCCAGATCGCTGCCGAGGCGCGCACCCGCAACGATGACGCCCGCGAGACGATCGCAAATTGGCTGGCCAGCGGCGAGGACCTGTACGGCGTCACGACCGGAGTGGGCGCCCTGCGGGCATATCGGGTCCCCGACGAGGACCGGGAGAGCTACTCGCTGGGCTTGCTGCGCAGCCACGCCTGCGGTGCCGGAGAGCCGCTGCCGGCGGTGCTCGTGCGCGCGGCCATGGCCACCCGCGCCAACCAGATCGGCGCCGGGGGCGCCGGCGTCGCCCCAGAGCTGTTCGATGGGCTGGTCAGCGCTCTGAACCACGGTCTTTCGCCGTTCACGCGCGAACTCGGGTCGCTCGGCACGGGTGACCTGACCAACCTGGCCGACATCGCCCTCGCCTTGCTCGGCGAAGGCGAGATGTGGCGAGGCGACGAACTCGTCGACGCCCGCGCGGCCCTGGAGCAAGCCGGGCTGCAGCCGGCCCGGCTGGGGCCCCGGGACGGCCTGGCCTTCATGAGCTCCAACGCGGTCAGCGTCGGCCGAACCGCACTGCTGGTCGTCGATGCGCGACGGCTGCTCGACGCTTGGCTGTCGGTGGCCGCCCTGTCCTTCGAAGCCGCAGCGGCGGACCCGGTGGTGCTCGACGGCCGCCTCCACTCGGAGCGCCACCGGCCGGGTCAGGCCGCCGTCGCCGCCCGGATGCGTGAGCTGCTGGAAGGCCTGACCGAGCGGACCCGGGGTCCGGGTCCCCTCGGCATCCAGGACCCATACCCGTTTCGCGCCCAGCCGCAGGTGGACGGCGCCGTCCACGACGCTCTGCTGGTGCTCGAGGAAACCGTCGGGCACGAGCTCAATTTCGCCGGCGAGAACGCGCTGATCGTCGCCGCCGACAACGTGGCTCTGCCCAACGGCAACCCCCACGCCGCACCGCTGGCCAACGCGATCGACGGTCTCCGGACGGCCCTGGCCCAGTCGGCGGCGCTGATCGCCGCTCGGGTCAGCACCCTGCTCGACGCCAGCCTGACCGGCCTGCCGCCTTTCCTGGCCCGACATCCGGGCCCCGAATCCGGGGCTCTGGTGCTCGAGTACACCGCGCACGCCGCCGTGGCCGAGGTCCGCTCGCTGGTCACGCCCGTGGCCGCCCAGACAGTGGCGGTCTCCCGCGGGGTCGAGTCGCACTCCAGTCTGGCCCCGATCGCTGCCCGGCGCGCCCAGGAGACGCTCAACGCCCTGCGGGTCGTGGTCGCCACCGAGCTTGTGGTGGCGGTGCGGGCACTGCGCCTGGCCGGGCAGACGCCGGTCGGCGCCGGCACCCGCGAGCTCTGGTCCCAGGTTCAGGCTCGCCTCGACCCCGACCTTTCAGACCGCCCGCTGCACGGTGACGTCGAGGCGGCCCGGAAGCTGATCGAGGGTTGGCAGTTCGAGCTCGGCTGAGCCGGTGGCCACCGGAACACGGCGGCTCTCCACACTAGGATCGAAGGCCGTGTCCGCGCCGGAGCCGAACCAACTGGTGCCCGACCGCCGGCGCCGCTTGCTGATCCTGGGCATCTGCTCGATGAGCCTGCTGATCGTGGGGCTCGACAGCACGATCGTCAACGTCGCCCTCCCGTCGATTTCGCACTCGCTGCACGCTGGCTATTCGAGCCTGCAGTGGACGATCGACGCCTACACGCTGGTCCTGGCCAGCCTGCTCATGCTCGGCGGCTCGACCGGGGACCGAATCGGGCGCCGCCGCGTGTTCCAGCTCGGGCTCGCCCTGTTCTCGGTCGGCTCGCTGCTCTGCGCGCTGGCGCCCACGCTGGGGCTGCTGATCGCTGCGCGCGTGCTTCAGGCGATCGGCGGCTCGATGCTCAATCCGGTCGCGATGTCGATCATCCGCAACGTGTTCGAGGATCCGCGCGAGCGCGCCCAGGCGATCGGCGTCTGGGGCGGCGTGATCGGGATCAGTTTCGCCCTCGGGCCGGTGGTCGGCGGTGCGCTGGTCGATTCGGTCGGCTGGCCGGCGGTGTTCTTGGTCAACGTGCCGATCGGGCTGGCGGCGATCGTCCTCACCGCGCTGTATGTCCCGGAGTCCCGCGCCGCCCATGCGCGCCGCCTGGATCCCGTTGGCCAGGTGCTGGTCATCGTCGGTCTCGCCACGCTCACCTACGCCATCATCGAGGGCCCCAGCGACGGCTGGCTGTCGGCCCGGACCATGATCGAGTTCGCCGTCGCGCTGTCCGCCTTCGGAAGCCTCATCGTCCACGAACTGCGGCGCGAGCAGCCGCTGATCGAAGTCCGCTTCTTCTCCAGCGCGCCCTTCTCCGGCGCGAGCATGATCGCCCTCTGCGCCTTTGCCGCGCTGGGAGGATTCCTGTTCCTCAATACGCTCTATCTCCAGGACGTACGCGGGCTCTCACCGTTCGATGCCGGCCTTTATCTGCTGCCGATGGCGGCCGTGACGCTCGTCGTCGCGCCGATCTCAGGACGGCTGGTCGGCAGCCATGGCAGCCGGCTGCCGCTGGTCGGGGGGAGCTTTGGGCTGATGGCCAGCGCCGCGCTGCTGACCGGGCTGAGCCCGGTGACTCCCGTCGCGCAGCTCCTGGGCTCCTACTTTCTCTTCGGACTCGGCTTCGGCCTGATGAACCCGCCGATCACCAACACGGCGGTTTCCGGCATGCCGCCCTCGCAGGCGGGGGTGGCGGCGGCAGTCGCGTCGACCAGCCGCCAGGTCGGCGCGACCCTCGGCGTTGCCGTGCTGGGTGCCGTGGCCGGTGCCACCGCCACGGCGGGGGGGCTGGGACGCTCGTTCGCCGCTGCCACCCAGAGCAGCTGGTGGATCATCCTCGTGCTCGGCCTGGTCATCCTCACCGTCGCCCTGGTGACCACCACCGGTTGGGCCCAGCAGACCGCGCGCCGGACCGCCGAGCGGTTCCGGGAGGAGCCCGGGGACGCCGGGCCCGCCCCTGCGGGTGCCGGGGACCGGGCCGAGCTGGTCACCACGTAGTGAGCAGCGGGAGGCCGGCGCCCTGATGGAGCTCGTCCCGAGCCGGCCCAATGTCGAGCTGCGCACCGCGCCCAACGGAGAGCGGGTCGTCGTGCTCGCCTTTGCCTACGACCGCTCGCTGGTCGAGCTGGTACGCACGATCCCCCATCGCCGCTTTGACTGGGACACCCGCGAGTGGTCGGCCCCGGCCGAGGACTGGACGGCGCTCAAGGTGACCGAGATCCTCGAACGTCATCCCGAGCTGACCGCCGACGGCGCACTACGGGAGTGGCTGGCGGCCGTCCGTCAGCGCTGGATCGGCTCGGTCACCAGCCGGCGCCACGCTGACCGGGGTTGGCTGGTCTTGAAGACTCTGGCCGGCCCGCTTCCCGAGGCCCTGACCGACGTCCTGCACGAGCACGACGGCGAGCTGCTCGCCCCCCTGACCCGAGCGGTGGCCGAGACTCTGCGGGCCCAGCGCTCGGCCCACCTCGACGCCGCGGCCGAGCGCTGCCTGCAGGCGGTCGAGGCCGGCCACGAGCCGCCTCCGTCTCGCCTGGTCTGGGCGCGGGGCGTTGACGGTGAGGAGCTCCGCCTCGAAGTCCTCTGGGATCCCGACGCGGGCGCCGCCTTCGCGGCGCTCCCCGGGGCCGAGGGCGCGCGGTCGGTGCCGCTTGACCCGTGGCTCGCGGTCGATCTCGACGCCTTCCTGGCCCGCCACCAGGTGCAGGTCACCGGTCTCGCCGCGGAGGTGCTCGAACGTCTGCTCGAGGAGCATCGTCAAGCCGCCGCGGCCGTGCATGAATCGCGGGCCACTGCCGCCGAGCCGATCCCGGCCGCCGTCGCCGCGCTGGGCGGCGAGCTGGCCCCCTTTCAATGGGCAGCGGTCCGCTACGCGCTCCGCGCACGTAATACGTTCTTGGCCGACGAGCAGGGGCTGGGCAAGACCGTCGAGGCGCTGGCCACGCTCGAAGCCGACCAGGCCTACCCGGCCGTCGTCGTCTGCCCGGCCTCGATGAAGCTCGGCTGGCAACGGGAGGCCGAGCGCTGGTTGCCCCACCGTTCGGTGGCGGTGATCAGCGGGCGGGTAGCGGTTCCGCCCCGGGGGGAAATAACGATCCTCAACTACGAGATCGTCGCGGCCCACCGCCAGGCGCTCGGTCGCACCCGGCCGCGCGCGATCGTCATCGACGAGTCGCACTACTGCAAGAACCCGAGCGCCAAACGCACCCAGGCGGTTCGAGCGCTCGCCGCCACGGTCCCGGACAACGGTCTGCGCCTCGCCCTGACCGGCACGCCGGTGCTCAACCACGTGGACGAGCTGATCGCCCAGCTGCGGGTCCTGTCGCGCCTGGAGGACTTCGGTTCCGGCGCGCGCTTCGCGCGCCAGTTCCGCGGCCAGGTCAGCGAGGAACGGCTGCACTGGCATCTGCGGCGCCGCTGCTTCGTGCGCCGCCTCAAGTCCGAGGTTCTCCCCCAGCTCCCGGCCAAGCGACAGGTGGTCGTCCCGGTGACGCTGACCAACGAGGCCGAGTACCGGCTCGCCGAGCGCGACGTGATCGAGTGGCTGCGCTCCCAGCCGCTCGAATTGTCAGAGCTCAACGCCCGGATCGCCGCCACCCTCCGGGCGCAGCGGCTCGCCCAGCTCGGCGCCTTGCAGCGCCTGGCCGCGCGCGGAAAGCTCGCCGCCGCGTTGGCCTGGATCGAGGATTTCCTGGCCTCGGGCGAGGCGCTGGTCGTGTTCGCCCGCCACCGCGAGGTCCAGCAGGCGGTCCTGGCTCGCTTTCCGTCCGCGCTGCACCTGCTCGGCGAGGACTCGCTGCCCACGCGCGAGGCCGCGATTGCGTCCTTCCAGCGTCCCGATGGCCCGACCCTGATCATCGGCGCCACCCGGGTCGCAGCTCAGGGGATCACGCTCACGAGGGCCTCCAACGTCGCCTTTCTCGAACTCGAATGGACGCCGGCCATGCACGATCAGGCGGAGGATCGCTGTCACCGGATCGGACAGCGCGACGCGGTCACGGCCTGGTACCTGCTGGCCGCCGGGACGATCGACGAGCGAATGGCGCGGCTGATCCAAAGCAAGCGCGCTCACGTCGCCGCGGTCACCGACGGTCGTCGCGCGGAATCGAGTGGACTGGTGGAAGCGGTGGTCCGGGAGTTGCGCGAAGGGCGTCCGTTCTCACACCTGCGCGCGGTCGGCTAGCCCGGAGGGTGGCGTATCCTGAGCCGATGCCCACGGCCGCCGCCGCGCCGGTCCGGACACCAAACGTCCACCCGCACTGCCGTAACGTCCCGGGCCGCAACGAGGACGGCTTCGAGGAGCTCTGTCACCTCGTGACCGCCGAGGATCCGGATCTGGCCCTGTGTGGCAAGGACGTCACCGGTTATCCGTGGAATCCGCCGTGGCCGCACTGCGAAGCGTGCCTGACCGTAGCTCGCGGGCAACTGAACTGAACTTCACCAACTGAACTGAACTTCAACTGAACGCCCGGACGCGCAACTGCAGTGGCCCACCGGCCCCGGGAGTTAGACTGGCCGTCGGCCGGCGGTACGTCGCAATCCACAGACAGGGGAAGTAATGCGCTTGTGCGAATCAGCTGGGGGCCGTCGCCGGCTCCTGGGCGCGGCTGTTGGGGTTCTGGCGCTCGCCGTCCCAGCGCTCGGCACCGCGTCGGCCTCAGCAGCCACGATCAACGTGACCCAGGCCTGCTACGTAAACGCCAACCCCCTCAAGGGAGCCCCGATCGCGGTAGCCGGCAGCGGCTTCACCCCGGGTGACACGATCGAGATCGAGGGTCAGGGCGTCTTCGCAACGACCACGGCGTCACCGACCGGTCAGATCCTGGTCGGCACCGGCGGCCCGATCCTGAGCACCAAGGGCCCGGCCGCCCAGTCGTTCACGCTGACCGCCAACGATCAGACCAACCCCGCCGGCAACCCGCTGGCCATGACGACGGTGAGGATGGCCAACCTCAGCGTCGCCACCACTCCGGCGGTCGCCAGGCCGACCCGCAAGGTGACCTGGCACTTCTCCGGGTTCACCCCGGGTAAAACGATCTGGGTCCACTATCTGCACAAACGGGTCGTGAACCGGACGAGCTTTGGCAAGGCCAAGGGTCCGTGCGGCATGCTGAGTGCCAAGCGCAAGTTCTACCCTGGTGGGCACCCGCACTTCGCCAAGTACACCGTGGTCATCGATCAGGTCAAGCGCTATACCAAGCGCGCCCGGCCGCGGATCGTCACCACGTTGAGCTTCTTCTAGGGGTTCTTGGACGGTGGCCGGCGGTGCGCAGCGCGCCGGCGGCGGTCTATCCCCCAACCGACGCCGATCGCAGCCCCGAGGGCCAGGGCGCCGATGTACGGCGGGCTGATCAGGAGCAGCAGCGCGATCCCGAGCATGGCCAGCCAGATCGCCGGTCGGTAGGCACGCCACTCGCTCATGGCTCCAACCCTAACCGGCCGCGCGGGCCGCGATCAGCGCACCCCGAAACTGAACTCGGAAGCCAGCCGGCGCTGGATCGAGCTGACCGCCCGGAACGCCTCTCGCAGCTGGGTGCGGCGCAAACTGCTCAGCTCGTCCGGGCTGAGATGGTCGTCGGGATCTTCGCCGGCCCGTAGCTGGGCCACCTGGTGCTCGACGCGAAGGTTGGAGATGAGGCGGAAGGCGTCCAGTAGCGAATGGACGTCGGGCGCCGAGAGGGTGCCTGCGGCTCCCGCGGCGTGCAAACGCTCGACCGTCGAGGCGCTGGTCACGCCGGCGGCGATCCCCGCCCACCGGGCGAGATCGATGATCGGGAGCAGACCTCCGCGCTTGAGATCCAAGCGACCGCGGTGGCTACCGGAGTGCTCGACGACGATCCCACGCAGGAAGCCGGTCGGCGGCCGGTGCGAGAGCGCGAAGCGGGCCAACAGGCGCAGCAGGGCCGGACGGTCGGGCGCGAGGCGGAAAGTATCCGCGACCGGGTTGCCGGTGTGCACGCCCCACACGGGCCGGCTGTCAATCAAAGTCGAGGCCAAGATCAGCGCCTGGGGCTGGCCGGGATCGGCGATCCAGCTTCCAACCAGCGACTGCCAGGAGCTCAGTGAGCGTACGAACAGCGCTTCGGAGGCGCTGGCTCCGTGCTCGTCACTAGGCAGTCCGCAACGCCGCAGCCCGGCCACCACCGCTCCGGTGATCTCCAGCAGTCGGGGGCGCACGTCCGGTTCGGCTAGCTCCCCGAACCAGACCAGCGCGCTATCCACGTCGGAGGCCGGGAGCGCTTCGCGGCGGGCCTGGCTACCCAGCGCCAGCCACGCAAAGTCCGCGGGCGGCGTCGGCCCGCGGGCGACCTCGAGCTGGAGCAGCCGTCGGGTAATCGCGTCCACGGCCACCGAGTACACGGCCATCGAGTTGGCGGCCCCGACGCCCGAGTCGTGCAGGGAGATCACCATCGGCGCCAGCTCCGATGCGACCACGGCGAGCTCGGACACGCTGCGCGCGATCGAGATGCGTTGGCGCAGATAGAACGACGAGCGGGTCCGGACCGCGATCAGATCCACGTCCGCCACCACTCCGAGGATCTGGCCCGCGGCCGACAGGACCGGGAGGTGGCGCAGCCCCCGGTCAAGCATCTCGAGCAGGACCTCGCCGGCGGAGCGGTCCGCCGTGCACGTGTAGGCGGGCGCCGACATGGCCTTGGACACCGGCGCATCCCCGGGTAGGCCGGCCGCGAGCACGCGGGTGCGCAGATCGCGGTCGGTGAGGATGCCGAGGGTACCGTCGTCGATCTGAATCACGGCGGACGTCGCCCGAGCACTGGTCATGCGCTGCGCCGCCTCGCGAATCGAGGTCTCCGGCCCGCAGATCACGGCTTCGCCGCGCACCAGCGTCCCGACCGGCTGATCGGCTTGGTTGCGAGTCGGCTCCCGGGCCACAAAGTGCAGGTCGGTGGGGGGCTCGGCGAGCGAGCGGGCCACGTAGCGCACCCCCTCGGGGGCGGCCAGCAGTCCCTCGGCCACCGCCGCGTCGATCCGGTAGCAGACCGAGTCCTCGGCGGCCCGGGCCTCGAAGCCGGGGGGCAGACCGGAGAGCATCGAGGCATGCCCGAACATCTCTCCCGCGCCGAGCAGATCGAGCACGCGGCCCCCGGAGACGATCTCGACCGCGCCTTCCCGGATCACCCACAGGTGCTCGAGCGGCCCGTCGTCCTGCGCGAAGATCGTCCTCTGGGCCGGCAGCCGCTCGAGCTGGGCGGCCGCGGCGACCTGCGTGACGATCTCTTCCGGCAGCGATGCGAAGGGCGGGTGCAAACGCAGGAAGCGAAACGCCTCGCCTGGGTCGGCGGCGCTCACCGCGCTCTCCTCAGACCGTGGCGGCGTGCGCCTCCGCGCTCGCGTCCTGTTTGATCATGTCCGCACATTTCTCGCCCACCATCATCGTCGTGATACACGGGTTGATCGCGGGCAGGAACGGCAGGATCGAGCCGTCAGCGATCCTCAACCCCTCGATCCCCCGCACCCGGAGCCGGGGGTCGGCCACCGCCATCGGATCGGAGTCCGGTCCCATCTTGGCCGTGCAGGCGGGGTGATAGACGGTGTTGTGAGTCTTGTGCATGTAGTCGACGAGCTCATCATCGCTCTGCGCGTCGGGTCCCGGAGCAAGCTCGGCACCCGCCCACTCGGCCAGCGCCGGCTGGGAGACGATCTTGCGGGCCAGGCGGATCCCGTAGCTCATCACGCGCTCGTCATGACCGTCGGGGTCGGTGAAGTAGCGCGGATCGACTCGAGCGCGGTCCCGGTAATCGGTCGAGCGCAGGCGCACCGTCCCGCGCGAGCGGCCTCGGCAGACATTGGGGGTCAGGCAGAATCCGTTCTCGGTGGTGGGATAACCCCAGCGGGCGGTGTTCATGTCAAAGGGCACCGACCCGTAGTGCATCATCAGGTCGGGCCGATCGAGCCCCTCCTCCGAGGCCGAGAAGAGCCCGATCTCCCACCACTGAGTCGAGCGGCGGACCATCGGCTGCTTGGCGTCCCACTGCACGATGCCCTCGACGTGATCGTCGAGGTTGGAGCCCACGCCGGGAGCGTCGACGACGGTGGCGATCCCAAACTCCTGCAGATGATTCCCCGGCCCGATCCCGGAGAGCATCAGCAGCTTCGGGGTGTCGATCGCGCCCGCGGACAGGATCACTTCTCGCCGGGCGCGGACCGAAGCCTGGGTGAGCAGATCGGGGGTCAGATAGGCGACTCCGGTGGCTCGCCGGCCGTCCAGCGTGACCTGCTTCACCCAGCAGCCGGTGCGAACCTCGAGGTTCGGGCGCTGACCGATGATCGGATGCAGATAGGCATGCGACGATGACATCCGCGTGTTATCCGCGCTGGAGTTGATCTGAAACCAGCCGGCACCGCTGGCGACCGTCCGGCCTTCGTTGAACTGGCTGGTGGGCAGGCCCGCCTGCGCTGCGGCTTGAAGCATCGCGACCCCGCACGGATCCTCGGGCGGCACGGTGCGGATGTTCACCGGGCCGCTGCGGCCGTGGTGCTCACCGGGGCCGTCGTTGGTCTCCAGCCGTTGGATCAGCGGCCAGCACTCGGCCGAGCTCCAGCCCTCGCAGCCCATCGCTGCCCATTCGTCGAGGTCCTCCTTGGGCGTCCAGAAGGCGATGCACGAGTTGTGGGACGAGCAACCCCCCAGCACCTTGGCCCGAGCGTGGCGCATGAAGCTGTTCCCCCGCTCCTGGGGCTCGATCAGGTAGTCCCAGTCATAGCCCGAGTCGAGCAGGAACATCCAGTCCTCGAGGCGCAGGACGTTCTGGTCATCGACGTCCGACGGCCCCGCCTCGAGCAGCAGGACGCTGGCCGACGGATCCTCGGACAGGCGCGCCGCAACTACGCAGCCGGCGGTGCCGCCGCCGGCGATCACGTAGTCGAACTCGCCGCCGTCGATCACGGCGCCATTTCGCCCATCGGCTGGTGCTCGCCGGCCAGTACCGGGACCTCGGCGGCGTGCTCGCGCAGGACTTCGATCGGCTTGCGGTTGTAGACGGCGAAGTAATAGACCGAGCCGATCAGCACCACGACCCCGATGAAGATGAGCGCGATGTACTGCCAGTACCAGTGGCCCGGGATCACGTGCCCCGCTGAGTCCTTGGTGCCCGCCAGCGAGTCGTAGACCGCCGAGCGCGGCCAGGCGATGTTGAGGGCCACGATCGCGCCGTAAGCGACGGCGACGGTGTTGACGAGCAGCCCCCAGCGGCCCAGCGAGAAGTACGGGCCGTGGTCAGGGCGCGG
>JBOGYN010000595.1:0-7799 GCA_050696855.1 Solirubrobacteraceae bacterium
GATGGGACACGGTCGGCTGGGAGAGATCGAACAGGGGCACGAGCTCACACACGCACACCTTGGCGGCGTGTTTGTTGCGGCCAGCCCATCGATCAAGTCCGCGAAATCCGTGACGACATCAACCGCCGCGTCCATAGCCTGCTCGCAGACCTCCAGCACTAGCACGAAGATGCTCATACCCTTCGTTCTCTAGGCCAATTGGAGAACTGCCTAAGCGGCCTTTGGCGCGCGTTCGGATCGTATTGGCGCGCACGGCGCCCCCCGTCGTCCGGTCCGGCGATCGGCTCGGCCCGCCGTCATTTACCTTTGGGCCATGGCCAACGGTGTTGACGTTCGCAGCTACGGCAGGGTGTTCAACGAGATTGCCGACGAGTACGACCGCCACCGTCCGGCCTACCCGGATGCGCTCGTCGACCGCGCCTGCGAGGTGGCGGGCCTCGCTCCCGGAGCGCGGGTGCTGGAGATCGGCTGCGGTACGGGCCAGTTGACGCGCAGCTTGCTCGCGCGGGGGTTGCGAGTGATGGCGGTCGAGCCTGGCAAACAGCTGATCGCACGGGCGCGCGATCAGCTGGCCGGCGCCGGTGAGGTGCAGTTCGTCAACGCGCGCCTGGAGGAGGCGCCGGTGCCACGCGCGCACTACCGAGCGGTGTTTTTGGCTTCGGCGATCCACTGGGTCGATCCGGATGTGAGTTGGCGAAAGGTCGCCGATGCCCTCGTCGACGGCGGGACGGTCGCACTTTTGTCCTACTTCGGGTTGGAGGACACGCGCAGTGCCGACGATCAGCAGGCGCTCCGCGCCGCGCTGGCCAGGGTCGCACCTGAGCTCGCCAGCGAGTGGCCGATCTACCGAGATCTCGATCAGACGCTCGCGGGCGCCGCGCAACGGCACGACAACGTGTCGCAGGCGTGGGCATGGCTCGGAAGTTATGACGTGGCCCGCCGGTACGTCCCTGACCTTTTCGAGGACGTTCAGATTGCCGCGATGCCGATACTCGTTGAGCATACCGCCGATGCGCTCAATGCCCTGCTGGGAACCATGTCGTTCTGGGCGCGCCTGGCGCCACGCCAGCGCGAAGCTCTCATCGCCGCGAACCACGCGCTTTACCAGCGGCTCGGTCGGCAGATCCGCTCGGGCACCATCGCCTGCCTGGTAACGGCACGGCGGGCGGCGCGCACCTGACGGTCCCCCTCATCCCGGATAAATGCGACACCATGCTGCAGATGGGAGCTCGGGGGAAGCGCTGCACGGGCCACACGGCGCCTGATCGGTGGCTGCGGATGCGGTCGACGAGCGAGGCGGTACGGCCGTGGTAGGTGGGCTGCTCGAGAGCAAGTACCGCGTTCCTACCCGGCGGCCCAATGCGGTCGCCCGCCCGCGGCTGCCTGAGCGCCTCAGCGCGGCGTCGCGGTCGGCGTTGACTGTGGTGTCGGCGCCCGCCGGCTTTGGGAAGACGACTGCGCTCACCGAGTGGCTGGCCACCGTCCCGGCCGAAGCATCTTTTATTGCGTGGCTGTCGCTGGATCACCGCGACAACGATCCCGCGCTCTTCTGGACGTACGTCGTCACCGCGATGCAGACGGCCACGGATGGTGTCGGGGAGGGAGCGTCGCAGATGCTCGTGTCGTCGTCGCCGCCGACTGAGGCGGCGCTGGCCGCCCTGCTCAACGACCTCGGCAAACTGCCCAAGGATTTGTTGCTCGTCCTGGACGACTACCACCTCATCGAGGCACCCGAGGTGCACGACGGGATGACGTTCCTCCTCGAGCAGCCCTCGCAGTTGCACCTGGTCCTTGCTACCCGGACCGACCCGCCGTTGGCGCTGGCGCGGATGCGCGCACGGGGTCAGCTGTTGGAGGTCCGCGCGGCCGACTTACGCTTCACGGCCGAGGAGTCCGCGGCGTACCTCAACGGCCCGATGGGACTCGGACTGAGCGCGGGTGACGTCGCGACGCTGGGCGGGCGCACCGAAGGCTGGATCGCCGCCCTGCAGCTGGCCGCGCTGTCCATGCAGGGGCGCGACGACGCCAGCGCGTTCATCGCCGGGTTCGCCGGAGACGACCGCTACATCGTGGATTACCTCGTCGAGGAGGTCCTGGCACGCCAGCGCACCGACGTCCGAGACTTCCTGCTTACGACGTCCGTCCTGGAGCGGCTCACCGGCCCGCTCTGCGACGCCGTCACCGACCGGGGCGGCGGCACGGCGGCCCTGGTGGCGCTCGAACGGGCCAACCTGTTCCTCGTCTCGCTCGACGACAGGCGACAGTGGTACCGGTATCACCACCTGTTCGCCGACGTCCTCCGCGCCCACCTGCGTGAGGAGCGCGGCGACGAGGTCGCCGAGCTTCACCGGCGGGCGAGCGCCTGGTTTGAGGCCAACGGCGACACGTCGCAGGCCATCAGCCACGCTCTGCAAGGTGATGACTGGGCTCGAGCCGCGGATCTCATGGAGCTCGTCATGCCGGTGATGCGCCGGGAACGGCGGGAGGCCGAGTTCGCGCGCTGGGTGCGCGCATTGCCCGACGAGGTGGTGCGGGTCCGGCCGGTGCTCGGCATCGCGTTCGTCGGTGCGCTGGCACGGGTGTGGGACTTCGACGCTGTCGGCGAGCGGCTGGCGGACATCGAACGCTCTGTCCGCTCGGAGGACGGCACCTGGGCGAAGCAGCCACCGCCCGGCCTGGTCGTCGTCGACGAAGGCGGATACCGGTCCCTTCCGGCCAGCATCGAGATGTACCGGGCCGCGGTGGCGCTCGCGCGCTCCGACCTGGACGGCGCCATGGCCCACGCTCGGGAAGCGTTGTTGCTGACGCCGCCAGACGACGACGTCACCCGAGCCGCCGCCGGCGCGCTGGCCGGACTCGCCTCGTGGACCACCGGCGACCTCGCCGGCGCTCACGCCGCCTACACCCAGGCCGTCGCAGGGCTGGCCAGCGAAGGCCTCCTCGCCGACGTCCTCGGCTGCTGCATCACCCTTGGCGACATCCGCCGCACCCAGGGGCAACTCAGTGACGCCATGCGCAACTACCAGTGGGCCCTGGACCTGGCAGGCGTGAAGCCGGGCGGCGTGCCCTTGCAGGGAACGGCTGACATGCACGTCGCGATGGCGGAGGTGCTGCTCGAGCGCGACGACCTCGCGGCTGCCGCGGAACACCTGGCCACCAGCGAGGGTCTCGGTGAGCACAACGGGTTGGCGCAGAATCCGTACCGGTGGCGGGTCGTCACGGCCCGGCTGCGGGAAGCCGAAGGCGACCTCGACGTCGCGCTCGAGCTGCTCGACGAAGCAGTCCGCGTCTATGCCGGCGACTACTCCCCGAACGTCCGGCCGGTTCCCGCGGTGCGGGCACGGCTACGGCTCCGGCGCGGCGAGCTGGGTCACGCCAGCGCATGGGCTGACGAACGGCAGCTGTGTGCCGGCGACGAGCTGTCGTACCTGCGCGAGTACGAGCACCTCACCCTCGCACGGCTCCTCTTGGCCCGGTACCACGCCGAGCGCGACGACACCGCGCTCGACGAGGCGCTCAGCCTGCTCGAGCGGCTACTGCCCGCCGCCCTAGAAGGTGAGCGGGGCGGCAGCGTCATCGAGGTCCTGGTCCTGCAGGCGCTGGCTCATCACGCCCGGCGGGATGTGCCGGCCCCCCACAGCGCACTGAAGCGCGCCGACGGGCTCGCAGAGCCGGAGGGCTACGTGCGCGTGTTCGCCGACGAGGGGCCGTCGATGGCGGGCCTGCTGAAGACCCTGACCGAGCGGGAAGCCGCCCGCGGCTACATCCGCCGCGTGCTGGCCGCGGCGATGGGGACGGAGCATCGCCCCGCGGATGCGGCGGCGCTCGTCGAGCCCCTGAGCGCCCGCGAGCTCGACGTGCTCCGGCTGCTCGGCACCGACCTCTCCGGGCCCGACATCGCCCGCGAGCTGTTCGTGTCGCTTAACACCCTGCGCACGCACACCAAGAACATCTACTCCAAGCTCGGCGTGACCAGCCGCCGGGCCGCTGTCCGCCAGGCGCACGACCTCAAGCTGCTCGCCGGCCACCGCCGCAGCTGACCAGCACGCGCGGTCTCCGCGGCTCGTCCGGCGCTCCCCCTGCCGATCTGGCGGGATGCAGCAGGTCGCGCTGCTGACCGACTCGCTCGCCACGGCGACCCGCCAGATCACCACGCCACTCACCACATGTGGTGATGACAGCTCACCACATCGACGGCCACCATCCAAACCGTCACACCGACGACCGCAACCGCGGACCGACCAAAGCGAAGGAGGCGACCAGCATGAACGACGTACCGACCGACCAGGACGTCGCTGCGGGGCGGTACGAGATCCGCGTCCGGGGACACCTCGCGCCCCGCTGGGCCGCCTGGTTTGACGGCATGACCCTCAACGCCCAGGACGACGGCACCACCGTCATCCACGGCACCGTCGCCGACCAGTCCGCACTCCACGGCCTGCTCCGCAAGCTCAGCGACATCGGCGTGCCGCTCATCTCCGTCACCCAGACGGCACCCGACAAGCCCACCACGACCCGCACGACCCACCCCAGCTAACCCACCCAGCCCCAAAAGGAGCACGACATGACCACCGACACCCACACCGCCCGCACCACCGCGCCCGCCCGGCCGCCCACCTCGCGCCGCCGCATGGACCCGACGAGAAGGATCTCCCTGGCCGCCGGGGTGCTGTACCTGCTCACGTTCGTGTCCATCCCCACCCTCGCGCTGTACAAGCCCGTGAAGGATCACGTCGGCGCCTTCGTCCTGGGCGCCGGCAGCGACACCGGCGTGCTGTGGGGCGCCCTCTCCGAGGTCATCGTCGGCTTGGCCGGCATCGGCACCGCCGTGGTGCTGTACCCGGTCATCAAACGAGTCAGCCGGACCGCCGCTCTCGGGCTCGTCACCGCCCGGGTTCTGGAAACCAGCCTCATCTTCGTCGGCGTCATCAGCATGCTCTCGATCATCACCCTGCGAACCCACGTCGCCGGGACCGCCGGCGTGGACTCGGCCTCACTCGTCACGACCGGCCACGGCCTGGTCGCCGTCTACAACTGGACGTTCCTGCTCTCGCAGAGCCTCATGCCCGTCGCCTGCGACCTGCTCCTGGGCTACGTGCTGTACCGGTCCGGCCTCGTGCCCCGCATCCTCCCGATCGTCGCATTCGTCGGCGCCCCGCTGCTCCTCGCCTCCGACATCGCGGTCTTCTTCGGCGCCTACGCCCAGGTGTCCCCGCTCGCCGCTCTCGCCGCGCTCCCGATCGCCGCGTTCGAGTTCTCACTCGGCGTCTGGCTGGTCGTCAAGGGGTTCAAGCCGACGCCGCTGACCTCCACCGGCGCCCAGTCCGCCCCGACCGACGACGCCCTCGCGGTCGCCTGAGGGAAAGGTTCAGGGACACTCCCCAGATGGTTATCGATCCGGTTATGGTGCGATCTGATGTGGCCGAAGGAGTCGACCGGTCCCAGAGCTTGATCGTGATGTCTGGCGGCTGCGCGTGGACGGGCTCGTCGAACGGCAGCTGGGTCTGTCCCTGGAGACGCTTCGGGAGGCATTTATCGAGCGCACGTTGACGGCGACGTTGCAGTGTGCCCGCGCCCGCTCTTCAGCGCCGGCGGAAGGCGAGTGAAAGCGCACCACCTCGAACATGTCGCTGCCATCGGGGGCGCGAGCCATCACGACCTCGACCGTCACGTTCTCGAGACCAACGATCCGATCGATCCACTCGCCGCTGGACACCCCGGGCGCGCCGCAGTCGAAGCCGAGCAGCGCCAGAAACCGGACTGTCTCGTCGAGGTCCTCGACGACAAGGCCGACGTGGACGAAGTCAGTGACGCCGGGCCGATGGCTGTCCATTGAGATCAAACGACTCGCTGGAGATCGCGGGCTGCCGTGACCCCGGCACCAAGCGTGTAGCTCAGGTGCCCGCCCAGCCAGCCGCCCGCGGCGAGCGCAGCCGAGCCGGCGAGCGAGAGCAGCCTCCCGCGCCCACGCGCGCCTCGCTTCCGTGCGACATAGGAGCCAACCATGAGCGCGGTCGCCGTCGCGTTCGCGGCGGCGTGGATCAGACCGGAACGACGCACCGCGGCATTGCCCTGCTCCGCGTCCGCCCAGTCTGACCAGCCAGTCGCGATGGTCGCGCCCGCAGCGAGCACTCCGGTCAGGACCAGTCGATCCGCAGCCGGCCGACTATCGGTTCCGCCCGTCCAATCCAGAAGGACCGAGCTCGTCCACACGCCGATCGGGATGTCGGTCATCATCGGATGAAGAGCGTGACCAAGCCACGCGCCGCTCAGCAGATCCTTGGGAGCGCCAGCCGGAATCAGCCCTCGCACCGTGCGGCCGGCTGCCCGGCCCAGACCGTCAAGCGCCTCGACCGACTCAAGCCGCGCGGCGAGAGCATTCAGCGGCGAACTCGTCATCCCCAAAGCCTACCCAGCATCGCGAGGACTCCCTCGGCGCGGGCAACGACTCGGAGTTCGACCGATGGCTACTTCTTGCCGCGTCTGCGCTGTTCGCCGCCAGCCTTGCTCGCGACAGCCTTGCCGCCCTGCTTAGCGGCGCCTCCGGCCAGCCGGACCGCCGACGCTGCTCCACTTATCGCACCCTTCGCAGCACGCTTTGCCTGGCTGGCCGACTCCCCAGCTTCACGGCTCTGTCGCGTCCCAGCCGCCTGCTTGCCTGCCGCTTGAGACTCCGCCCTCTTGCGGTTGCGCTCACGAGTAGCCGCTCCCTTCTTCGCGGCCGCCGAACGATCAGCCTTGGTCTGCGCCATCACCTCTCCCTTTCGCCGTCGTCAATGCCGCGCACAACATACCGTGGAAAAGTTCCACGACGGAGATTCTCTCCCAAGGCCCCGATTTTGGCTGTACCCGGCCTGCGTTCATCGGACACAGGCTGCGCTCACATCTGCGCCGGGGGCGGAGCACCTGCGGACGCTAGGCCGGCTGGTGCTCCGCGGATCCCGGTGGCCGCGCTCGGACCTCAGTGCCCCCAGCCCTCGAGCAGCTCGAGGTCGTACTTGTCGAGCAGGCGCTGCATCTTCTCGGGGTCGGGTGGACCGGCCGGCGGCTGGTCGAGCGGCGTTCCGCCCTCGGCGAAGAATCCTTCGAAGCCGGGGCGCGAGAACAGAAGCAGCACGCGCGCGGGCTCATGGCCGATGACGGCGTACTTGTGGGGCACTCCTTTGGGCGCGTAGACGAAGTCGCCCCCACCGGCCGTGATCGTCTCCTCGCCGCAGATGATCTCGATCTCGCCCTCCAACACGTAGAACGCCTCGGCCTCGGCGTGATGGACGTGCAGGGGGGCCGCGGTGCCCGGTGGCTCGGCCGCCTCGCAGACGCTGAACGACCGGTCGGTCGACTCGGCGCCGGCGAGGATCCGCAGGATGCCCTCCGGACCCCAGCGCAGCGACTGACCCTCATCGCGCCGCACGACTACGGCGGCTCTAGGATTCACTACCTCGGCCTGGTTCATTGCTCCTCCTTTGTATCGGCCGCCGTTGGCGGCGGGCTAAAGCGAATTACTTCGTGCTCCTGCTCAACGGCTTGGAGGCGCTCGGCCGGAACGCGCGGCCCGTCCGGCGGCGGCGGCAGCCACGGCCAGCGGGCCGGCTCGGCGAGCGCCTGCACGTACTCCTCGATCCCGGCGGGGACGGAGAGGAACAGGAGTCGCGCCGTTTCGGACTCGACTCGGAAAGCATGGGCCATCCCGCCGGGCGCCAGCACACACGCGCCGACGCCGCAGCGCTGCGCACGCGTCCGCACCCAGTCCCGACCGTCGGCCAGCTCGGGCTCAACGAGCCACACGGTGACCTCACCCT